>NZ_JBHSUM010000249.1:0-3584 GCF_042660605.1 Nitratireductor sp. GCM10026969 | reverse complement strand
CGCGCAGGTCGGCGGCCGGCCCGTCACGACGCCGGTCACGAATTTCGAACGTCTTTCCGATGCACTGGCGAAGGCGAACTATGCCGCCTTCCTGTGCTCCGGCCACGGCACCCACCATCTTGCGCTCGAGATGCTCCAGGGCCTCGTTTCCGACCTCAACAGAAAGACGCGCGCGGCAATGCTCGTGCTGCCGGAAAGCGAGGCCGGCTGGGGCGGCACGCTGGTCTCCGGCTGGACGACCGGCTTTCCCATGCGCACCGGCTTCGCGCAGGGTGCCGCCGAACACGACCCCTGGCGCTTCGACGTGCGCCGGATGCTGGGCGCCGGCGAAGCGGACGTGCATCTGTGGGTCGCCGCGCGGGAGAACAGCGCACCCGCACACGCGAACGGTTCCACGCTGATCGCCTTGACGAAGACGGCGGAACCCGTGGCCGAGGCAGCCGTCACCATTCCCGTGGGCGCACCCGGCGCGGACCACGACGCGGTCCTCTATTCAAGCAGCCGGAGCACATTTGTCGGCAGAACAGCGGGAGCGTCATCACAGCTTCCATCCGCCGCCTCGATCCTCAAAGCCATCATGGAAGAGCTTCCCGTAAAAATGGATACCCGATGCTGACAAGAATCGCGGGGGGTGAGATCATCGATCCGGTCAATGGGCGGAACGGGATCGGCGACCTGTGGGTCGAAGACGCCGTCATCGTCGATCCGCCGCCGGGCGCACGACCGGACAGGACCGTCGATGCCACCGGCTGCATCGTCATGGCCGGGGCCATCGACATCCATTCCCATATCGGCGGCGGCAATGTGAACACGGCACGCCTGCTTCTGCCGGAGCACCATTTTGCTCATCTGCCGCGGCCGGGCGCGACACCGCTTTCCAATCTCGGCTGGAGCACCTTCCAGACCGGCTGCCTCTATGCGCGGATGGGCTTCACCACCGTCGTCGAGCCGGCCATGCCGCCGGGAACCGCGCTCCACACCCATCTGGAGCTCGCCGACATCCCGATCATCGACAAGGCGACGCTGGCCGTTCTGGGCAATGACGACTTTCTGCTCTCGCTCATCCGCGACCGGGCTTCATCGGAGATGATCGAGGACTACGTCGCCTGGACCGTCGCCTCCACCCGGGCGCTCGGCGTGAAGACCATCAACGCCGGCGGAGCCGCCGCCTTCAAGGAGAATGTCCGCATCTTCTCGCTGGACGACGTGGTACCGTCCTACGGCGTCTCCTCGCGCAGCATCGTCAAGACGCTGCAAGCCGCCGTCACCAGTCTCGGCGTGCCGCATCCGCTGCACGTCCACTGCAACAATCTCGGCGTGCCGGGCTCGGCCGATACCGCCGCCGCCACCATGGAAGCTGCCGAGGGCGTGCCGCTGCATCTGGCCCATCTGCAGTTCTACGGCTACGGCAGGGAGGGCAAGCGGCGCTTCTCCTCCGCCGCGAGCCGACTTGCCGAACTGGTCAATTCCACGCCCGAGATCACCATCGACGTCGGCCAAGTGATGTTCGGGCAGACAGTCACGATCTCGATGGACGTGCTCAGGCAGTATCCGGCGCGCAAGAACGCGCATCCAAAAAAATCCTTCATCATCGACGGCGATGGAGAAAGCGCCGGCATCGTGCCCTACCGCTACCGCAAGGATTTCTACGGCTCGCTGCAATGGGCGGCGGGGCTGGAGCTTTTCCTTTTGATAGACGATCCCTGGCGGGTCTTCTTCACCACGGACCATCCGAACGGCGCACCCTTTACCGCCTATCCGGCGCTTTTTGCGCTTCTTATGGACCGCGAGGCGCGGCGGCGGGCGGCAGAAAACCTGTCGAAGCCGGCGCTGGCGTTGACCACGCTGCCGGCGATCGACCGCGAATACACCTTCGAGGAGATCGCCATCATGACGCGCGCCGCACCGGCGCGGCTTCTCGGCCTCAAGGACCGCGGCCATCTGGGGCAGGGGGCGATCGCCGACATCGCCGTCTATCGCAAGGACCGCGACATCGAAAAGATGTTCGCCGCCGCCGCCTACGTCTTCAAGAACGGCGAGATGGTGGTCGAGGACGGCGAGATCACAGCCCTGCGCTGGGGCAAGACCCTGCGGATCGCACCCGAGCCCGACAAGGCCATGCTGCGGCGCATGGAATCCTACCACCAGGAGCGCTACGGGCTGTCGCTCGACTGGTTCGTCTTCCCCGACTGGGCGATCGACCGCGAAGAGCCCTTCGGTGAGGTGCCATGCGAAGCGTGACGGTCAACGGCGTCGAGATCGACGAGACTTTCGCGGAAGCCTTCGGCATGCGCGCCACCGCGATCGTCGTCACCGCGCCGACCCGCAAATGGGTGCTGGAGGCGGCGCGCTCCATGACCGGCTTCGCCACCTCGGTGATCGGCTGCGGCTGCGAAGCCGGCATCGACGTGGAACTGCCGCCCTCTGAGACGCCGGACGGTCGGCCCGGCTGCCGCGTCATGCTGTTCGCCGTCAGCACCGACGAATTGCAAAAGCAGCTTTTGAAGCGCGTCGGCCAATGCGTGCTGACCTCGCCCGGCAGCGCCTGCTTCGCCGGGCTCGACGGCCCGGAGCCGCTCAAGCTGGGGTCGTCGCTGCGCTATTTCGGCGACGGCTGGCAGATCTCGAAGAAGTTCGGCGGCAGGCATTACTGGCGCATTCCCGTCATGGACGGCGAATTCGTCTGCGAGGCGGCCACGGGGCTCACGAAGAAGGCGGTCGGCGGGGGCAATCTGCTTCTCCTGGCCGGCAGCAACGAACAGGCGCTGGTGGCGGCGGAAGCCGCGGCCGAGGCGATGGGCAAGGTGCCCGGCGTCATCCTGCCTTTCCCGGGCGGGGTGGTGCGCTCGGGCTCGAAGGTCGGCAGCAAATACAAGAGCGTCGTCGCCTCCACCAATGAAGCCTATGCGCCGACCCTGCGCGGCCGGGTGGACAGCGCCCTTGGCGCCGAGATCAACGCCGTGCTCGAAATCGTTATCGACGGCGAGACGGACACTGCGGTCGCCGCCGCCATGAAGGCGGGGCTCGAAACCCTGATCGGCCTCGGGCCGGAGCGCGGCGCGGCGCGCATCAGCGCCGGCAATTACGGCGGCAAGCTCGGCAAGTTCCACTACCACCTGAAGGAACTGCTGCCGTGACGTCTCTCACCTTCACGCTTGTCTCGGAGCCGCCGGAGCGGCTCGATCTCTCGCCGCTCACCCCGCAAGGGCTCGCCGGCCTTTCCCGGCGTGCGATCGAGCAGACCAGGCTCGGCCTGTCGAAAAGGGGGGCAAGGGTAGGGGACCTTTTCCGCCTGTCGGGCGAGGACGCTGAAAGCATCGTTTTCGCGGGCGGCAGCGTCCGTTTCGATTGCCTGGGCGCCGGAATGACGGAAGGCGCCATCCGCGTGACCGGCGAGGCCGGCGCGCAGGCCGGGCGTAAGATGTCGGGCGGATTGCTCACGATCGAGGGTAGCGCCGGCCCGCATGCCGGCTCCGGCATGACCGGCGGCCGGCTCGATATCCTCGGCGATGCCGGTGACTTCGCCGGCGGACCACTCACCGGCGAGATGCGGGGCATGAACGGCGGCGTGCTCGTCATCCGCG
>NZ_JBHSUM010000248.1:0-3625 GCF_042660605.1 Nitratireductor sp. GCM10026969 | reverse complement strand
GACCTTCGTCGAGCGCGGCCCACGCGACGGCGGCGAAGCCGATCGCGGCGACCAGGAGCCCGGCCGCCATCACCGTGGCCGGCCGTGCAAACGCCGTGAGCTTGCCCGTCAGCATCGAGCCGACGACAAAGGCGAGGGCGGAGGGCAACGACCAGAGCCCGGCTTCGAGCGGAGAAAGCCCGAGCACCAGCTGCAGGTACTGTGCGACGAAGAGGAACGAACCGAAGGCGACGAAGAGGCTCAGGATGTTGGTAAGCAGGGCGACGTTGAAAGCCGGCCTGCGGAACAGGGCGAGATCGATCAGCGGATCGGCGAGGCGCTTCTGCCGGCGCGCAAAAATGGTGCCGAGCACAAGGCCGGCCAGGACAAAGAGGAAGGCCTCGGTTCCGGGGCCGTGCTCGGCCATCCGCTTCACGCCGTAAATGACGGCGAGCACGGCGGCGAGCGACAGGACGGCGCTTCGGATGTCGAGCCTGCCGGCTTGCGGATCGCGGAACTCCGGCAGCAGGATAGGCGCCAGGACGAGCAGCAGCACCATCACCGGAACGGCGATGAGAAAGACCGATCCCCACCAGAAATAGGCCAGCAGAATGCCGCCGATGATGGGGCCGACCGCCGCGCCGGCGGAATAGCTGGCGATCCATACGCCGATGGCGAAGGTGCGCTCCTTCGGGTCGTGAAACATGTTGCGCAGGAGCGAGAGGGTCGAAGGGGCGAGCGTCGCCGCGGCGATGCCCAGGGTGGCGCGAGCCGCGATCAGCATCTCGGCGCTGGTGGCGAAGGCGGCGAAGACGGAGGCCAGACCGAAGGCCGTGGCGCCGATCAGAAGCAGCCTGCGCCGGCCGATGCGGTCTCCCAGGGTGCCCATGGTGACCAGTGCGCCGGCGACCATGAACCCGTAGATGTCGACGATCCACAGAAGCTGGGCGCTCGAAGGCTTGAGGTCCTCGCTCAAGGCCGGGACGGCCAGATTGAGCACGGTCATGTCCATGGAATAGAGGATGCAGGGCAGCGCCAGGATGGCCAGGCCGATCCACTCGCGCCGGCCCGCGCGGGGCATCTCCGGAGCTTTGTTCATTGCAAAGTCCTCTCAGTCGAGCCGGGGCCGGCGGCCGCTCGGCGCAGCAAAAACGGATGGTTTGGAACGGCCGCCGGTCAGGAGGGCGGCGGCCGATCACCGCAATTCTTTTCGCACAGTTCTCCTGTCAACCTCGTGTCAGGAGGCTCTGGGCTCCTCGACCGGGTATTCGTCGTGACGATGTATCCAGTCGAGCGGCGACTTTTCATTGCGGCCGACGGGCGTGAGATCGAGATACATCAGTGCGCCCAGAACCTCCTCACCGCCGCGCGCGAAGGTCGAGTAGGTGTGAAACACCGCGCCTTCGGCATCCTTCAAGAAAACGCTCATGCCCGGAAGATCCTCGACGCCGGGATCCTCCTTGAGGGGCGCGAAATTGTAGAAGGCCTTGCCGGCCTCGATGTCCTCCTTCCGGAATGAGACCTGGAAGTCGTAGTTGAAGTCGCTTCGCCCGGAAGAGACCCAGGGGAAGGTCCAGCCCATGCGCTGGCGGTAGGCCTCGATCTTCTCGATGGGGGCGCGGGAGACGGCGACGAAGGTCACGTCCTTGTGCAGGAAATGCTGCCGCGCGCCGTCGACGTGATCGGCTTCGAAGGAACAGCCGGGGCAGCCGGCCTTCCAGTCGGGCGAGAACATGAAGTGCTGGACGATGAGCTGACTGCGGCCTTCGAAAAGATCGGCCAGCGTCTTGGGCCCCGCGGGCGTGTCGAAGGTGTAGTCCTTGTCGATCCGGACCCAGGGCAGGGCGCGGCGCGCCTCGGCGATCTCGTCGCGCAGGCGGTAGGCTTCCTTTTCCCTTTCCAAAAGCGCCTTGCGGGCGGCGAGCCATTCTTGGCGGGAAACGACCTGATTGTGCATTGTCTCCTCCTGTGGTGATCAGCCGGTTTGTCCGCCCGAGGACGGGCGAGCGGCCGGCTGCCCGACATTTTCGGGCACCTCATTCTCGAACTCTTCCACGGCACGGACTTCCACGGTGCTGTCGTCCAGCATGGGCAGTCCCGCGGCCAGTGCGACCGCTTCTTCCCTGTCCCTGGCCTCGATGAGGAGGAAGCCCAGCAACTGTTCTTTGGTTTCGGCAAAGGGACCGTCGGTGTTGACGACCTTGCCGCTCTGCTTGCGCAGCACGGTTGCCTGCGAGGACCATTCGAGGCCATGGGAGAGGATGAAGTGGCCGTTGCGCTTGAGCGCAGCCTCATATTCGTCGGCCTTGCGGAGGCATTCCCACATATCCTCCTCCTGCCAGGACTTCATGGCCGATTGGTCGGTATGGATCAGGAAGGCATAGCGCATTCGTTTGCTCCTTCTTCGCGTTGTGCACACGAAGGACGATCACGCCGACGCGGCTCCGACATTTTTGGCGGGGCGGGCCTATTCGCCTTCGAGCAGGTGGATGGCGCGCAATTCGATATGGCCGTGCTCGACCATCGGCACCCTAGAAGCAAGGGCGACCGCCTCTTGACGGTCCTCCGCCTCGATCAGAAGAAAGCCCAGCAACTGCTCCTTCGTTTCCGAATAGGGACCGTCGGTCGCCACGACCTGGCCGCCCTTGGTGCGCAAGGAGGTCGTGAAGGCGGGCGATTCCAGCGCGTGCGCGACGACCAGATGGCCGCCGCTTTCGAGGACCCTGTCATAGTCGAGGGAATCGCGGGTGAGCTTCAGGCTGTCTTCGTCCGACAGAGCCTGAAGCTCCGCTTCGTCGCCATAGACCAAGCATACATATCGCATGGTGTTCTCCTTGAGATAGGGACTATGCGACCGCAGGACGCACCGGGACGTGCGCATCCGACATTTTTGGTCTAACCCGCCGCCATGTTCGCCTCGCCGTCGCCTGTCAGCCGGTCGATATGCTGGCGGATGTGGGCGGCCTCGGCCGGGGTGCGGGCGAGGGCAATGGCGCGGTCGAAGGCGGTGCGCGCCTCGGCGTCGCGACCGAGATCCTTGAGAAGCGCGCCGCGCACGCCGTGGAAATAGAAGTAGCCGGAGAGGCGGTCGGCAAGCGGCTCGATGAGCAGAAGGGCCGCCTGTGCCCCCTGAGCCTTGAACACCGCGACGGCGCGGTTCAGCCTGACGATGGGGGAGGGCTGGAAGCGTTCCAGCATCTGATAGAGGAGATTGATCTCCTGCCAGTCCGTTTCCTCGGGCGTGGCGGCGCGCGCATGGAGGGCGGCGACCGCCGCCTGGATCTGGTAAGGCCCCGGCTGGCGATGGCGCATCGCCTTGTCGACGAGCGCCAGCCCTTCGGCGATCTTGTCGCGGTTCCAGAGGCTCCTGTCCTGGTCCTCCAGGAGCACGATGTTGCCATCTGCGTCGAGGCGCGCGGCCGAGCGCGCGTGCTGGAGCAGCATGAGCGCGAGAAGGCCCATGATCTCGGGTTCGGCGGGGAAGAGGCGCAGGAGCAGGCGGGCGAGCCGGATCGCCTCTTCGCACAGCGGCGTGCGCACATGCACCTCGCCGCTGCTGGCCGAATAGCCCTCGTTGAAGATCAGGTAGATCATGGCGGCGACGGCCGCCACCCCGTGTCCATCAACTTGCGGTGATAAGTCCTTT
>NZ_JBHSUM010000247.1:0-3663 GCF_042660605.1 Nitratireductor sp. GCM10026969 | reverse complement strand
CGCCAGGGCGAGCTGCTCCGTCAGGATGCGCGCGGAGCCCTCGTCGGACTGGCACACGCGGATCGCCGCCTTCAGCACCTCCACCGTGCCATGGCCGGTCTCGCCCAGATCGCCGTGGATGCCCGCCAGCACCTCGTCGAACAGGCCGGCATTGCGCGATAAAACGCGCAGCACGTCGAGCGCCATCACATTGCCGGAGCCTTCCCAGATGGCGTTGACCGGCGCCTCGCGATAATGGCGGGCAAGCGGCCACTCTTCCACATAGCCGTTGCCGCCCAGGCACTCCATCGCTTCGTAGATCAGCGCCGGCGCGATCTTGCAGACCCAGTATTTCACCACCGGCGTCATGACGCGGGCGAAGGCGGCCTCGCCCCGGTTCGCCGCCGCCTCGTCGAAGGAACGCGCCAGGCGGAAGGCAAGCGCGGTCGCCGCCGCCACGTCCAGCGCCATGTCGGCCAGCACGCGGCTCATCAGCGGCTGGTCGAAAAGCGCCTTGCCGAAAACCTGCCGGTGGCGCACGTGGTGCACGGCTTCGGCGAGCGATGCGCGCATCAGGCCGGCGGAGCCGACCGCGCAGTCGAGTCGGGTCAGCGTCACCATGTCCATGATGGTGCGGATACCGCCGCCGAGGTCCCCGACCGGATGGCCGAGCGCACCGGTGAACTCAACCTCGGAGGAAGCGTTGGAACGGTTGCCGAGCTTGTCCTTCAGGCGCTGGAAGCGAAAGCCGTTGCCGGTCCCGTCGTCCAGTACCCGCGGCAGGAGAAAGCAGGAAAGGCCCTCCTTCGCCTGCGCCAGCACCAGGAAGGCGTCGCTCATGGGTGCCGACATGAACCATTTGTGCCCGGTGATGCGGAACAGCCCGTCGCCGGCCGGCTCCGCCACGGTCAAGTTGGCGCGCACATCCGTTCCACCCTGCTTCTCCGTCATGCCCATACCGAGCGTGACACCCTGCTTCTGGGCCGCCGGGCGGTTGGAATGGTCGTATTTGCGCGCGATGACGCGCGGTGCCCAGACACGGAAGAGGTCGGGGCTCGCCATCAGTGCGGCGAGCGAGGCGCTGGTCATGGTGAGCGGACAGAGATGCCCGAGTTCGAGCTGCGCGGTCAGATAGAAGCGCGTAGCGCGGATCTGGTGGCGCTGTCCCTTCTCGTCCTCGCCGTCCTCCCAGATGGAAGAATGCAGGCCGGCGCCGATCGAGCGGCGCATCAGCGCGTGATAGGCCGGATGATATTCCACCAGATCCGCCCGGCGCCCGTAGCGGTCGTGCGTTTTGAGCGCCGGCGTCTCGACATTGGCCAACCGCGCGAGATCGAGTGCCTCCTGCCCGCGCACGAATCGCCCCATCCCCTCCAGCTCCTTGCGCACCGGCGGAGAAAAGGTCTCGCCGAGCTGGATGAGCAGCGGGTCCGACCGCCAGGCATTCGTGCCGCTGATGGGGGGCGGCTGGTTGACGACCTCGTGGTTCACGTGAACTTCCTCTGAACTCTTGACGGCGCGGATATCCCGGCAACTCGAAAAAGCCTAGACCCTTTCCCCGCCTGTTGAAATGGCGGGGAGAAGGGGCACACAATCATTTCTTCGGCTTGCCGTCGGCGCCATGGGGCCCTATAGCACCCCTTTGAGATGACAGACGCGCCAGCCCTTCCTCTGTTCCCCCATCGCCACCTCCTTGGCATCAAGAACCTGTCGCCCCTCGACATAGAAGCCCTGCTCGACAGGGCCGACGCGGCGGTCGCCATCTCGCGCCAGCCGGAGAAGAAGCTGGCGAGCTTGCGCGGCCGCACGCAAATCAATCTCTTCTACGAGGCCTCCACCCGCACCCAGTCCTCCTTCGAGCTGGCGGGCAAGCGGCTGGGCGCCGACGTGATGAACATGTCGGTGGCGAGTTCCGCCACCAAGAAGGGCGAGACGCTGCTCGATACCGCGGTGACGCTGAACGCCATGCGGCCCGACATCCTCGTCATCCGCCATTCGGCAGCCGGCGCGGCGGCTCTCCTTGCCCAGAAGGTGGGCTGCTCGGTGATCAATGCCGGCGACGGGGCGCACGAGCACCCGACACAGGCGCTGCTCGACGCGCTGACCATCCGCCGCGCCAAGGGACGCCTGGCAGGATTGCTGGTGGCCATTTGCGGGGACGTCCTGCATTCGCGGGTCGCCCGCTCCAACATGATCCTGCTCAACGCGATGGGCGCGCGCGTGCGCGTCATCGCCCCTTCCACGCTCTTGCCGTCCGGCATCGAGCGCATGGGCGTGGAGCCGTTCACCCGCATGGAGGACGGGCTCGAAGGGGCCGACGTAGTGATGATGTTGAGACTCCAGCGCGAGCGCATGGCCGGCAGCTTCGTGCCCTCGGTGCGCGAATATTTCCGCTTCTACGGCCTCGACGCGCAGAAGCTCAAGGCGGCGAAGGCGGACGCTCTGGTGATGCACCCCGGTCCCATGAACCGCGGCGTGGAAATAGCCTCGGAAGTGGCCGACGGCCCGCAAAGCGTAATCCAGGAACAGGTGGAAATGGGCGTGGCCGTGCGCATGGCGGTGATGGAGGCGTTGCTCGATCCGCGCCGCAACGGAGACGCGGCATGAGCATCACGGTTTTCGAACGCGCCCGCATCATCGACCCCGCGCGGGGGCTGGACGAGACGGGAACGGTGATCGTTGCCGACGGCATCATTCGGGAAGCGGGTGCCGGCGCGCTCAACCAGGGGAAACCGGAGGGTGCCAGCACCGTCGATTGCAGCGGCAAGGCGCTCATCCCCGGCCTCGTGGACGCGCGCGTCTTCGTCGGCGAGCCGGGCGCGGAGCACCGCGAGACCATCGCCTCTGCAAGCCAGGCCGCCGCGGCCGGCGGCGTGACCTCCTTCGTGATGATGCCGGACACCGCCCCCGTCATCGACGACGTGGCGCTGGTGGAGTTCGTTCTGCGCACGGCGCGCGAGACGGCCTCGGTCAATGTCTTTCCCGCCGCCGCCGTGACGAAAGGGCTGGCAGGCAGCGAGTTGAGCGAGTTCGGGCTGCTGCGCGATGCCGGCGCGGTGGCGCTGACGGAAGGCCGCAACACGGTCGCCAGCGCGCTGGTCATGCGGCGCGCGCTCACCTATGCGCGCGACATGGAGATCGTCCTGGCCCATTCCACCCAAGATCCCGGGCTCGCCTCCTCGGGGGTTATGAACGAGGGGCTGCTTGCGAGCTGGCTCGGCCTACCGGGCATCCCGCGCGAGGCGGAGGCCATCCCCCTCACCCGCGACCTGATGCTGGCGGAATTGACGGGCGGGCGCTACCACGCCGCGGAAGTCTCGACGGCCATGTCCACCGCCGCCATCCGCCATGCCAAGGACCGCGGCACGGCCGTCACCGCCGGCGTCAGCATCAACAATCTCTGTCTCAACGAGAACGACGTCGGCGAATACCGCACCTTCTTCCGTCTTTCCCCGCCGCTGCGTGCGGAGGAGGACCGGCTCGCCATGGTCGAAGCACTGAAGGACGGTACGATCGACATCATCGTCTCCTCCCATGATCCGCAGGACGTCGATACCAAACGCCTGCCCTTCGCCGAGGCCGCCGTCGGCGCGGTCGGGCTGGAAACGCTGCTGGCCGCCGCGCTCAGGCTGCATCATTCCGCCGAGGTGCCGCTGCTGCGGCTCGTCGAGGCGCTGTCGACGG
>NZ_JBHSUM010000246.1:0-3663 GCF_042660605.1 Nitratireductor sp. GCM10026969 | reverse complement strand
CGCGACCGCACCCTGCGCGCGGTCGTGCCGGCGGGCCGCCCTGACGCCCGCCACGCACTCACCCGCTTCTCGGTGCTGGAGCGTTACGGCGCCGGCCCACCGGACGAGCAGATCGCCGCCCTCGTGGAATGCCGTCTCGAAACCGGCCGCACGCATCAGATTCGCGTGCATATGGCGCATATCGGCCATCCGCTCATCGGCGACCCGGATTATGGCCGCGCCTTCCGCACGAAGACGAACCGGCTGCCACCCGACATGGCCGAAAAGGTTGCGACATTTCCGCGCCAGGCGCTTCATGCGCGCCTCCTGGCCTTCCGCCACCCGGAAACCGCCACAATTATGCGCTTTGAGGCCCCGATACCGAGCAATATGGTGGAACTCATACGGTGTTTCGCCGCTTTGGCGTAAAGGCAACGCGGAATTTCAGCGTTCACGAGGGCGTAACGGTTTGTTGACCGCTGACGGAAGGTTTTGCCTTTCGGAATAAGTTCCTATATATAGAGTGACGCGGTGCGCACTGGTGCGGCCGCGTTTTTCGCCCGCCTGCCGGGGGCGTCCAGAGAGGAGGGTGCTTTACATGGCCCAGACACTACCAAGCATTGTTTCGGGGGAAGGCGGTCTTACCCGGTATCTCGAGGAGATCCGCCGGTTTCCCATGCTGCAACCGGAAGAGGAGTACATGCTTGCGAAACGCTATCGCGAGCATGGTGACCCCGACGCCGCGCACAGGCTCGTTACCAGCCATTTGAGGCTCGTGGCGAAGATCGCCATGGGCTATCGCGGCTACGGCCTGCCGATCGGCGAGGTCATCTCCGAAGGCAATGTCGGCCTTATGCAGGCCGTGAAGAAATTCGAGCCCGAACGCGGCTTCCGCCTGGCCACCTATGCGATGTGGTGGATCAAGGCGTCGATCCAGGAATATATTCTGCGCTCATGGAGCCTCGTCAAGATGGGCACCACGGCGAACCAGAAGCGGCTGTTCTTCAACCTGCGCAAGGTGAAGGGCAAGATCCAGGCGCTGGACGAGGGTGATCTCAACCCCGAACAGGTCTCGGAGATCGCCACGCGACTGAATGTGAGCGAGGAGGAGGTCGTCTCCATGAACCGCCGGCTTTCCGGCGACGCCTCGCTCAACGCGCCGATCCGCGCCACGGAAGGCGAGTCCGGCGAGTGGCAGGACTGGCTCGTCGATGAACAAGACAGCCAGGAGGACATGCTGGTCGAGCAGGACGAGCTCGAATCGCGGCGCCGCATGCTGGGCGAGGCGATGGGCGTGCTCAACGACCGTGAGCGGCGCATCTTTGAGGCGCGCCGTCTGTCCGACGAGCCGCTGACGCTGGAGGAGCTTTCCGGCGAATTCGACATCAGCCGCGAGCGCGTGCGCCAGATCGAGGTGCGCGCCTTCGAGAAGGTGCAGGAAGCGGTACAGGCCTCGGCCAGGGAACAGGCCCAGGCCGGCCGCTCTGCCCAGGGCGCGGGTCAGGCTGCGGCGCTTTGAGCCTCTCCTGAAAGTTACCGCTCTTACTGAAAGGGCGCTCCCGAACGCATTCAGGTGCGGGAGGAGAGCGCCCTTTCTGCTTCTACGTGAAGAAGTTCCAGGAGAGCGGGCACTGACTTGAAAACGTCTGGAGCGACCGGCGAAACTCGCGTGCAGACTGCACGGTGGAACGTTCCGAAGCGAGTGCCGCGGGCGCGGCGGGATCGCGGAACGGGCTCCGTCAGGATCCCGGCGCGCCGCGCGCCGGCTTCCATTTGAAGGCGGCGCGGATGACTCCGTGATCGCACGTCCCGCTGTTCTTGTGATCGTCGTAGTTGAGGTGGTCGTTCTCGACCGTCATCTCCTTGAAGGCCCAGAGCCGATCAGAAGAGTTGTCGTAAAACTGCTCGCTGACGAGGATATGGTCGAGGCTCTCGCGTTGCTTCTCGAAGACATACGTATAATACACGTCACGGATCGAGCGGTATTCCTGCAGGGTTTGGGCAGTGTAGAGGGCGTTGTCGCCACCTCCGGTCGAGAGCGGACCGAGATACCGCGGCTGTTCGGTGAGGATGTTCAGTGTGTTGGACGCCTTGCCGTCGTTCATATCGCCCAGGACAATGATCGGCTCGGCCGTGTCCTTGGCAATCTTGGTGATGACCACGCGCAGCGCCGCCGCCTCTGCGGTGCGCCGGATCGTGGAAATCGCATAGCCCAGCGCAGTTCGGTGATCGCCGTGCACGTCGCGGTCGTACCAGTCCCGCTCGCGCCAAATCTCGGCGGGCCGGCGCGACTTGAAATGACAGACGAAGACGTGGATGACTGGCGTCGCCGGATCAGGACGAATCCGCGCATGCAGCACCGGACGGGAAAAGCGCGACAGGTTGACCGCGATTGCGGGCTGCTGCGGATCGTCGCCGGTGCTCTTCAGGACGGTCTCCGGCGGAAACTCCGTAATCCATTCGGGATCAGCGACCAGCATGTCCGCTCGCACCGCACCCGCACAGACGATCCGGTCGCCTCGATGTCCGGGCGGCACGAGCGGCTCGTGCGAGCCCGCCAACCCCGCCTGATCCAGGACCTGGTCGAGCGCTTCGGCCGCCCAGAGCTCTTGGAAGCCTATGAAATCGGCGGCAAGACGCGCCAGCATCCGGCCCGTCCACGCGACCTTGCGCTCGTATACGGACGTGTCCCACCCGTCCGTATCGCCGTAAACGGCCCTTCCGGGGAGCTGGAGATTGTAAAGGTTGAAGCTGGCGAACGAAATGTCACGACTGCTCATGACAGCCTCGTCTGGATGGAACGAGTCAGGGACACCCCGAGCAGGGTAGAAGTACCAGAGTATTGAGCAATCGCAAAACGAATGCGCTGCCGCTACGCCACCGATGAACGGTGGCTGCCGCCTTCGGGAGCAGCGCCGCTGGTATGCAGCCCAGGCAAACGGTGAACTGAACGGGGCGAAGAAAGCCTCCGCGCGGGCCGGTTACCCGCTCGAAGCGCGTTCCCAGGCGGCAAGCGCTTCGTCGAAGACTTCCTGGCCGGGCGTGCCCTTCTCCATCGTAATGAGCGCGCGGCGGCCCGAGGCGTAGACGATGGGAATGTCGATCCAGCTCTGACGCCGCATGAGAAGGCGGTTGGTTTCCATATCCGCCCTGTTGTCGCTCAGCGCCACCAGGAAGAAGCCGTCGGCGATCTTGGCCGGGATGCCCAGCAGCGGGCTGCCCGTGTCCTGTTCCGAGCGCTTCATCGCAAGGCGCCGGACATCCTGAATGCCCCCGCCCTCGAAATCGTCGGGCGTGAGGAAGATCAGCTCGACGATATGGCTTGCCGGCAGCGACTGATCGACATTGCGCCGGATCGTCATCTTGAGCTGGACCCCCTTGCCCGGAACCGTCACCTCGCCGCGAACGGCCGGCTCGGCCGGGAGATTGTCGCCGGGCGATTCCTCGACGAGCGACCAGACCACGGTGCCGCGCTCCGCCGAGCCTTCCGAGACACTGGTGCGCTCCTCGTAGAAGATCGCCCTTTGGCCGACCGGCAATGCGGCCCCCGCGTCCGGGGTGGCCTCGTCGGTCTGCCCCGCTTCCACCGGGGAGCCGTCAGGCACCGTCGCCTCGGCGACCGAGGTGCCCTCGCCCAGCTCCGGTTCATCGCCCGCCGGTCCCTCGTCCACTTCACGGCCATCC
>NZ_JBHSUM010000245.1:0-3666 GCF_042660605.1 Nitratireductor sp. GCM10026969 | reverse complement strand
GCAAGAGGCGCCGCAGGGCCCGCAAGCCGCCAAGCCGGGCGTGCCGGGGGTGGACGCCATCATCGCCGTGGCGAGCGGCAAGGGTGGTGTGGGCAAGTCCACAACCGCGGTGAACCTGGCGCTCGGCCTTAAGGCGCTGGGGCTCAAGGTCGGGCTTCTCGACGCCGACATCTACGGCCCCTCGGTGCCGCGCCTCCTGGGGCTGAAGGGCAAGCCGGAAATGGTGGATTCGAAGACCCTGCGCCCGATGGATGCCTATGGGATGCAGGTCATGTCCATCGGCTTCCTGGTCGAGGAGGAGACGCCGATGATCTGGCGCGGGCCGATGGTCATGTCGGCGCTGCGTCAGATGCTGCGCGACGTCGCCTGGGGGCCGCTCGACGTGCTGGTGGTCGATATGCCGCCGGGCACCGGCGATGCCCAGCTCACCATGGCCCAGCAGGTGCCGCTCGCCGGCGCGGTGATCGTGTCGACCCCGCAGGACCTTGCCCTGATCGATGCCCGCAAGGGACTCAACATGTTCCGCCGCGTCGACGTGCCGGTGCTCGGGATCGTCGAGAACATGAGCTACTTCCTCGCTCCCGACACCGGCAAGCGCTACGATATCTTCGGCCACGGCGGCGCCAGGCAGGAGGCCGAGCGGCTGGGCGTGCCCTTCCTCGGCGAGGTGCCGCTGACGATGGACGTGCGCGAGACGTCCGACACGGGCACGCCGGTCGTGGTCTCGAATCCGGAGGGGGCGCAAGGGAAAACCTATCGCGCGGTGGCGGAAAAGGTGCTGGAACGCTTGAGAGCGGAGAGCGAGGCGGGAGAGGCGCCGGCGATCGTGTTCGAATAACGGGAAATCGCTCACCCGGCAGCCGGCACCCGCCCTCGTGGTTCGACAAGCTCACCATGAGGGCTCGTCGGCACAATCCTCAGCCTATAGAGACTTGCACAACGACCATCTTGTCTGCGCCCTCATCCGCGCACAACGGCCGCTTTGCCTTCTCCCTCATCCTGAGCCTTGAGCCTGTCGAAAGGGTCGAAGGGCGAGGGTGAAGGCACGCACTACGTGCACGCGCCTTTCCTCATCCGTCCTGTGTCTCCTCCGCACCGCTGACCTTGGCGTTGAAATCGGAGAAGAACTGCGCCGCCAGTTTCTTTGAGGTCGACTGGATGAGCCGGCCGCCGAGCTGGGCCATCTTGCCGCCAACATCGGCCTTGGCCTTGTAGGAAAGGATCGTCGCGTCCGGCCCGTCCTCCTCGAGGGAGACATCCGCTCCCCCCTTGGCGAAGCCGGCGACGCCGCCCTTGCCCTCGCCGGAGATGGTGTATGAATGGGGCGGGTTGAGGTTGGTGAGCTCGACGCCGCCGTTGAAGCGGGCCTTGATGGGGCCGATCTTGAGCGAGACGGTGGCCGCGAACTCGGTGTCGGACTTCTTTTCCAGCTCCTCGCAGCCGGGGATGCACTCCTTCAGCACGTCCGGGTCGTTCAGCGCGCGCCAGACGGTTTCCACCGGTGCCTCGATCCGTTCCTCGCCTTCGATATTCATGGCCATGGCCGATCCCTCCGTTCGATGTTTCCACTGGCTATCGCAGCAAGACGCTCCTGTCCATCCGCCACCTTGCCGGGTCCGCCCGGATGCAATATCCGTTGGGCCGGCAACCGAGAGGCAAAAGCATGACCCAAGGCAGCGGCAGGAAACTGCGGTCCCAGGAGTGGTTCGACAATCCGGACAATCCGGGAATGACGGCGCTCTATATCGAGCGCTATCTCAATTACGGATTGACGCGCGAGGAACTCCAGTCGGGCAAGCCGCTGATCGGCATCGCCCAGACCGGCTCCGACCTTTCGCCCTGCAACCGGCACCATGTCGAACTCGCAAAGCGGCTGCGCGCCGGCATCGAGGCGGCGGGCGGCATCCCCTTCGAGTTTCCCTGCCATCCGATCCAGGAGACCGGCAAGCGGCCGACCGCCGCGCTCGACCGCAACCTCACCTATATGGCGCTGGTGGAAGTGCTCTACGGCTATCCGCTCGACGGAGTGGTGTTGACCATCGGCTGCGACAAGACCACGCCGGCGCTGCTCATGGCCGCCGCGACGGTCGACATTCCGGCGATCGCCTTTTCCGTCGGGCCGATGCTCAACGGCTGGTACAAGGGCCGGCGCACCGGCTCCGGCACGATCGTCTGGGAAGCGCGCGAGCGGCTGGCAGCCGGCGAGATCGACTATGACGAGTTCATGGATCTGGCGGCCTCGTCGGCACCGTCCGTCGGCTTCTGCAACACGATGGGCACTGCCTCGACCATGAATTCGCTCGCCGAGGCACTGGGCATGCAGCTTCCCGGCTCGGCGGCCATTCCCGCGCCCTATCGCGAGCGCGGCCAGATGGCCTATCGCACCGGCCAGCGCATCGTCGAAATGGTGCACGAGGACATCAAGCCCTCGGACATCATGACGCGCGAGGCTTTCGAGAACGCCATCGTCGTCAACTCCGCACTTGGCGGCTCCACCAACGCGCCGATCCATCTCAATGCCGTCGCCCGCCATCTCGGCGTACCGCTCGACAATGACGATTGGCAGCGCATCGGCCACCATATTCCGCTTCTGGTCAACATGCAGCCGGCAGGCGAGTATCTGGGCGAGGATTTCCACCATGCCGGCGGCGTGCCGGCGGTGGTGATGGAGTTGATGAAGGAGGGGCTTCTACCTCACCCCGGCGCGGCGACGGTCAACGGCCGCTCCCTCGGCGAGAACTGCCGGGGTGCGGAAAACATCGACACGAACGTCATCCGACCCGCCGCCGACCCCTTGATGCGGGACGCCGGCTTCATCAACCTCAAGGGAAACTTGTTCGACAGCGCCATCATGAAGACCTCCGTGATCTCGGAGGAGTTCCGCGCGCGCTATCTGGCGAACCCTAAGGATCCGGAAGCCTTCGAAGGCCGGGCGATCGTCTTCGACGGGCCGGAGGATTATCACCACCGCATCGACGACCCCGCACTCGCCATCGACGCCGGCTGCATCCTCGTCATGCGCGGCACCGGCCCGGTCGGCTATCCGGGCGGGGCGGAGGTGGTGAACATGCGCCCGCCGGACTATCTCATCAAACAGGGCATCCACGCGCTGCCCTGCATCGGCGACGGGCGCCAGTCCGGCACCTCGGCCTCGGCCTCCATTCTCAACGCCTCGCCGGAAGCGGCGATCGGCGGCGGGCTTGCACTGCTTAAGACCGGCGACAGGATCCGCATCGACCTGAAGACGGGCGGAGCGGACATGCTGGTGGACGAAAAGGAGTTGGAAGCGCGGCGCACGGCGCTGACGGCGGCCGGCGGCTACGCCTTCCCCGACCACCAGACGCCCTGGCAGGAAATCCAGCGCGCCATGGTCGACCAGCTGGCGCAAGGCATGGTGCTGAAGCCGGCGGTCAGTTACAAGCGGATCGCACGCGAGAAGGGCATTCCGCGGGACAATCACTGAGGCGCCGTCGGCGCTCCCACGGTAAATCTCAGCACACCTCAAGCCGCCTGCGAGCGCCGCGCCGCGGCGGCGGCGAGCTCGCGGATGCCGGGCTCGATGTGCTGCAGGGCGATCGAGGAGATGCCGAGCCGCATGTAGGGCGAAGGGCGTTCCGGGCCGTCGAAGAAGCGGGCGCCGGGCTCGACGATCACGCCGCGCGCCCT
>NZ_JBHSUM010000244.1:0-3728 GCF_042660605.1 Nitratireductor sp. GCM10026969 | reverse complement strand
GCCGGGCGGCGGCTGCCGCCGAGCGTCATCTGCGTCAGCAGAAAGGTGATGAGGCCGGCGACCGCGATGCCGGTGACCATCGGCAACGGCGTGCCGTCGAAGAACAGGCCGGCCACGGCCATCGCCGCGGCCCCCGTGGCGAAATGCAGCGTGCCCATCAGGGCCGAGGCCGTGCCGGCGATCTCGCCATGGTCGTCCATCGCCAGAACCGATGTGGCGGGAATGACGAGGCCAAGAAAGCCGAAGCCGACGAACAGTAGCACGACCATGACGCCCAGCCCCTGGAAGCCGGCCGCCATCACGCCGAGCAATCCGAGGGCGGACAGTGCGAAGCCGGCGACGGCGCCGCGCACCACATGCTCAAGGCCGAACCGCTCCGCCAGCATGCCTGTTAGCTGCGACATGGTGAAGAAAGCCACCGCGTTGAGGGAGAAGAACAGGCTGAAGTGGAGCGGTGAAAGACCGTAGTGCTCGATGAGCACGAAGGACGAACTGGCGAGATAGATAAACAGGCCGGCAAGGCCGAAGCCGCCGATGAAGGTCAATCCCAGAAACCTGCGCCGCCCCAACAGGAAGCGGTATCCGGTGAGCGCGCTCGCAAAGGAACTGCCGATGCGGCGTTCGGCCGGGCGTGTCTCGTCCAGCGCGAAGGCCAAAAGAAAGACGCAGAGGACGCCGATCACCGTCATCGTCCAGAACACCGCGCGCCAGCCGAGCGTTTCGATGACGATACTGCCCGTCAGCGGTGCAAGGATGGGCGAGACGGAGAAGACGAGCATCAGGAGCGACATCAGTCTGGCAGCTTGCGTGCCGGTGTGCAGATCGCGCACGATTGCCCGCGGCACCGCCATGCCGGCGGCCGCGCCGACACCCTGAATGAAACGGAACAGAATCAGCCATTCGACGCTCGCCGCGAGCGCCGACCCCACGCTACCCAGGAGAAACAGCCCCAGGCCGGCATAGAGCGGTGGCTTGCGCCCGACCATGTCGGAAACGGGCCCGACGAGAATCTGCGCGCCGCCCATGGACAGGAAGAACACCAGGAGGCTCATCTGCACGGCCGTCGTTCCGGCACCGAGATCGGCGCCGATGGTCGGCAGGGCGGGAAGATACATGTCGATAGCGAAGGGGCCGATGGCGGTCAAAAGGCCGAGCACGACCGCGATGCGGATGAATGCGACAGACATGATTTGCTCTTTCCGATAAAATGCGCGTCGGCGCGGGGTCGGTTCGGAGGACGTCCCGCCTGCAACGATCCCGACGCTCTGACCCCGCCGGGAGTGAATTGGCCAAATTTTTAGACATGATTGTCTAATTCGTCAATCGGACCTATATAAATTTCATGGAATTCGGCAACGCTCCTGACAGTCTCCCGACGCGAGGACACGCCGCCAAGCGGCGTTCGATCATCGATGCGGCCGCTGCGGTCTTTTGCCGCGAAGGCTTTGCGGGCGCCAACATCGACCTCGTGGCGGCGGAAGCCGGCGTCTCTCGCCAGACCGTCTACAACCATCACGGCGACAAGGAGCGACTTTTCGCCGCCGTGGTACAGGAGATGACCGAGCGTTCCAATGCTCATGCCTTCGACGTTCTCAGCACTTTCCCGGACGACCCCGCGGACGTCGAATCGGAGCTGACGGCCTTCGCCGTGCGGTTGAGCGCGAGCCTCATGTGCCGTGGCGAGGGCAGCTTCCTGCGCAAGCTCGTGGAAGCCGAGGGCGACCGGCATCCCGAACTTTTCGAGGTCTGGCGCCACGAAGGCCCCGGCAGGATCTGGTCGGCGCTGGCCGCCCGCTTCGCACGGCTTGCCTATGCGGGCCATCTCGACATCGAGGACCCGGACCTCGCCGCACGCCAGTTCCTGGCCCTGGTCAATGTGGATCTGAAGCTGCCCCTCCTCTTCCGGGAACCAGTGAGCGAGGAGACGCTGCAGGCCAACGCCGCGCGCGCGGTGCGCACATTCCTGCGCGCCTATGGCCGGGATCGCGGGCCACCGCCGCCCGCCCGCGAGGCCTGAAGGTCCTCACACAAACGCCGCCCGGACCTTTTCCTTTGGCGCAAGTGCCCTTTATCCGGTTTACCTCCGCGTAAAGCTTTATTAGAGCTAGGCGCGAGAGCGAGACGAAAAGGACACGCGCCGCCCCCATGTCAGACGATCGTATCCGCTACGACATTCTCGTCCAGGACGCCCTTCGCGGCGTCATGCGCAAGGTCCTGCAGGAGACGGCGGATGCAGGTCTTCCGGGCAATCACCATTTCTTCATCACCTTCATGACCGGCGCCCCCGGCGTGCGCATCTCCAGCCGGCTGAAAGAGCGCTATCCCGAGCAGATGACCATCGTCATCCAGTACCAGTACTGGGATTTGAAGGTGAGCGAGAAAGGCTTCGAGGTCGTACTGTCCTTCGCCGACACGCCGGAGAAGCTCGAAGTGCCCTTCTCCGCCGTGCGCGGCTTCTACGATCCGTCCGCGAATTTCGAGATCGAGTTCGATGTCGCCCGGCCGGAAGCCACCCCGCAGCCGGAGCCCGTCGAAGGCGCGCCAGCGCCGAAGAGCCAGGCGCCCGCCGCGGCCAGGAAGGCGCCCGGCAAGGCCAAGCCCGCTGCCGAGAAGGGCGAGGCGGAGGAAAAGGCGGACGGCAAGGGCGCCGACGTCGTTTCGCTCGACGCTTTCCGCAAGAAGTAGGAATGGCCGAGATCGTCAACCTGCGCATGAAGCGCAAGGAGAAGGCGCGGGCGGACAAACGCCGCCGAGCCGAGGAAAACCGGCAGCGTCACGGGCAGAGCGCTGCCGAGCGCGAGGCTGCGCGCCGGCGCGCAGAGAATGCCGCCAGAGAACTCGAAGGCCATCGCCGCGTCCCCGATCGCGACGAGGGGCAATGAGCCGGCCGCAAAAGCGCTCCGTCACCATTCGCGGGCACCGCACCAGCTTCTCGCTGGAGCCGCCATTCTATGCCGAACTGGAGCGCCTCTCCGAAGAGCGCGGCCTGCCGCTTGCCGCCCTGATCGCCGAGATCGACGCCGCGCGCGCGCCGGACACGAACCTCTCCTCGGCACTGCGGCTCTTCGTCCTGGAACAGGTGAAGCGGGAAGGCGCACGGCCATAGGCGGCGGACCTTGCAGGCAAGCGCCCCTGCCGTCACAGGGATGCGGCAAGGATGAAGAGGCGCGTTCGAGCCTTGACATCGACCTCCGCCGAGGCGGCATCGTTCCGGCATCAGTTCTCGGGTCAAGCCCGAGGATCCATGCCAGAACATCGATACGCCGCCATCGGTCAAGAACGGGGGACCACCGATATGAACGCGGGATGCATTCAGGCGCGTTCACACCCGCCCGTCATCCTGACCAAGGGAGCAGGCAACCGCGAGCCGGGATCTGTTCCGGAGGTCCCGTATCGAAGCGGAGCCGCATCGCATCCTACCGCGGTCCCAATAGTTCCATCAAACGCTCGACCGTCAGATCCTCGGTGTTGAGTATCGGATCGGCATTCGGTTCATTGTCGGTGCGTGCGCTGTCTCCAGGCGTCTCCTGCATGGGCGGAGGCAGTGGCAGCCGTTCGATCCCGCCACCGGAGGCATTGCCCGGCCGGCGCTCCTCCTCCGCATCGGGAGAGGAAAGCTGTTCGCGCCGGCGCGTCTCCTCCTCCGCCGCGCGCTCGCGTGCCAGTTCCTCCTCCTGGCGGCGTGCTTCCTCCGCCGCGCGCTCACGCGCCAGCTCCTCCTGGCGGCG
>NZ_JBHSUM010000243.1:0-3767 GCF_042660605.1 Nitratireductor sp. GCM10026969 | reverse complement strand
CGAATTCCGGCGACTCCACGGTGGCCGTCGGCAGTCGTGCGCCGCCGGCCGCCCCGCGCGCGGCGGTTTCCGCCCCGACATCCTCCTCGCGGATGCGTACGCTCTCCCCTTCACGCACGAACCCTTGCCCGATGGTGATCAGGCGCAGCCGTTGCGGAAGGCCGCCGACCCAGATGCCGTCGCCTTGCGCGCGCACGATCTCGACGGGATAAAAGCGCACCCGACCGTCTTCGTTGACCGCCTTCACACCGAGATCACCCGCATCGCTCAGCGCCAGAATGGCCGGGGAGATGAAATGGGCGGCGGCCTGCCCGGTCTGGAAGCGCACCTCAGTGCTGACGACGGAGGGGATCCGCCGCTCGGTATTGGGAACGCGTATCTCGACGCGGAAAGTGCGGGTCTGCGGGTCGGCCGCCGGCGCCACGAAACAAACCCGGCCCTTGGCGAGATCGTCGGTGGCGAAGCTCACCACGGCCGCACGGCCGACATCGACGCTGCCGATGTCGCGCTGCGAAATGTGGAGCGCGACGCGCAGGGGAGCGTTGTCGACGATGCGCGCGATCGAGGTTCCGACCGGCGCGGACTCGCCGCTGTTGACGAAGACGTCGCTGACGATGCCGGAGATCGGCGCCTCGATGGTGGTATCGCGTATCTCCTCGCGCACACGCTCGAGCGCGGCGCGGCCTTCTTCGAGCTGCGAGCGCAGTTCGCGTACGCGCGCCGGTGTTGCAAAACCCTGCGCCTCGAGTTCCAACAGCGCCTCGAGATCCGCCTCGAGGCTTTCCACCCGCGCCTCGGTGCTGACGAGACGGCTCTGGCGCGCATCCAGCCGCACCCGCGCCAGCACCGTGCCCGCCTCAACGGTGTCGCCCTGCTGCGCCTCCACCGCGGCGAGCGTGCCGCCGACCGTGGAGATGACCTCCGTCGTGCGGTAGGGCTCGGCAACGCCCTGGGCGTAGATGTATTGGGGAACTTCTTCGGCCGTCGACGGGCGGACCGCCACCAGGGTGGGTTGCGGCGCCGGGGTCTCCGTCGCCTCGTCCTGCCCGCGGCCATCGATCAAAAGCCCGCTTGCAAGCCATGCCGCAACGGCGACGAAAATGCCGATGGCTATCCAGATGGACGTCCTCAAGAAGACCCTTTCGGCGCGTTCTCTGCTGCCAGGCCTAACCGAAAAGCCGGAGTACTGTTCCCCTTTTCCGGGCTCGACAAAAGCCCCGGACTTTGCTATCTGCGATTAGCCTGCGGTGGAATCCTGCCGCGGGGTAATGGTGTTGAACCCGCTCAAGCTGGGGTCGGACCACCGGATATCAACGCTTCGACAGGAAACGAGAGAGTGCAGGTACTCGTCCGCGACAACAATGTTGATCAGGCGCTTCGCGCGCTTAAGAAAAAGATGCAGCGCGAAGGCATCTTCCGCGAGATGAAGATGCGCGGGCATTACGAGAAGCCTTCCGAAAAGCGCGCCCGCGAAAAGGCCGAGGCGGTCCGCCGCGCGCGCAAGCTGGCGCGCAAGCGCGCCCAGCGAGAAGGTATCATCGGCGGACGGGCCGCGGCGCGCTGAGCGCCCAGATTTCGTCTCTTTCCGCGGTTTTGGTGCGCAAGGTGGCGCGACGAGTCTCATCGCCGCCACCTTTTTTATTGAACGGCTTTGGCCCGGGGGCGGGGGACAACAGGGGAAGACAGGAACTGCGATGTCTGATGCGATGACCGCCGCGAACCGGTATTTCCGTGCCGGGCGAACCGCCCTCGCCCTGACGGCGATGCTGTCGCTGGCCGCCTGCAGCACCACCGAACCGTTGAGCAGCCTGGCACCGATCGATGCCGCGCAGGGCTCGGAGGAGAACATCGCCTCGCTCACGGCGGTGATCGAGCGCACGCCCAACGATCCGGAAGGCTATAACATCCGTGGCAGCGCCTACGGCCGGGCCGGCCAGTACCGCGAGGCCTTGCGGGACTTCGATCAGGCGATCGCGCTCGACCCGCGTTCCTTCCGTGCCTATGCAAACCGGGCGCTCATCCACCGCTATATGGGCGACCAGCAGAAAGCGCTGGCCGACTACAACAAGGCCATCGAACTCAATCCCCGCTACGACGCCGCCTATATTGGCCGCGGCGAGATCTACCGCCTGGCCGGCCGCACGAGCGAGGCCTTCAGCGATTTCGAGCAGGCGATCCAGCTCGATACCACCGACCCGCGCGCCTATTACCGGCGTGGGCTGCTTTACCAGGCGAGCAATCAGCACCAGTTCGCCATCGAGGACTTCGCCTCCGCCATCTCGCTGGCGCCCAGCCAGCCTTATGCCTATAACGGACGCGGACTGTCCTATCTCGCCATCGGCGACGAGGAAAACGCCTTCACCGATTTCAACACCGCGATACGCCTCAACGAAGACCTGGCCGAGAGTTGGGCCAACCAGGCGCTTGTCTATGAAAGGCGCGGCGAGAACGACCGCGCGGCGCGCTCCTACGCCCGCGCGCTGCAACTCGACCCCGAGTACGCACCGGCCCGCGAAGGACTCGCGCGCACCAAAGGCTCGAGCGTCTGATACCCGGCGGCCCGCCGCCTCTCGAAGACCGCTTGGAACGAACACCGCCCCCTCCCGTTTGCCCGGCAGGAAAAACGGGAGTTTTCGATCATGCGCAAAGGCACGGTTCTCTTGGCCGCCGCGGCGTTCACAGCCGCCACCTCCGCCCCGCCCGCCGCCGCACAGGAGCGCACGGAAGTGGGCGTCCTCGATTGTATCATCGAAGGCGGGATGGAACTGGCGGTCATCTCCTCGAAGGAGTTTTCCTGCACCTTCCAGCCGGCCGACGACACACGCCCGCCGGAAAGCTATGTCGGCGTGGTCAACCGCTTCGGGCTCGAGATCGGAGCGACGAGCGAACGCGTGATGCGCTGGCTCGTGCTGGCCCCGACGACGGCGGAACCGAACGCCCCCGGCGCTCTGGAAGGCAATTATGTCGGCCCCAGCGCGGAAGTGACCGCGGGGGTCGGTGGCGGCGCCAATATCCTGGTAAGCGAGGGTGACCGCAACCTGGTCCTTCAGCCGGTAAGCCTGCAGGCTCAGACAGGTCTCAATATCGCCGTGGGCGTCAGTGCCTTTCAGCTGCGCTCTGCCCCGTAAGCTTGATGAAGACAGGTCGGCCGGAATCCGGAGCAAAGCGGGAATGTCAGTGCCGGGCAGCAGCATTACGGTGCGGCCCAGGCTCCCGCGCCGACACCCCTGAAGATCGCACTACGCTGTAGCCGGGCGTGCCTCTAAAAAGCCGCGCCCCACAACAGAAGCAGGAGGCCCAGGACGAACAGGAGCGCGCCCAGCCAGTTGCGCCCGAAGCCGAGGAAGCGCAGCCCCTGCCTGGGAGGCTCCAGCGTCGTATCGTCGGTGCCATGCTGCGATCGCGGCGGATCGCTCAGCCGCCGGCTCCAGAGAGTCACATAGGCCATGTGGATGAGGCCCAGGATGACCAGCAGTGCCCCGAGCCAGATGAGAGCAACCATGTCCCTGGTCTCCGTTCGCAGGGTCCGTCGTTCCGGGATATCTAGGGCGGTCGGCTCTCGGGGACCACCAACGAAAAAGCCCGGCGCGAGGGCCGGGCTTCTGATTGCTTGAAACGAGCACCTACTGTTCGAGCGCCTTGACGATGTCCTCGGTCATTTTCTTTGCGTCGCCGAGCAGCATCATGGTTCCGTCCTTGTAGAACAGGGTGTTGTCGATGCCGGCGTAGCCGGAGCCGAGCGAGCGCTTGACGAACAGGCAGGTGCG
>NZ_JBHSUM010000242.1:0-3788 GCF_042660605.1 Nitratireductor sp. GCM10026969 | reverse complement strand
CGGCTGCGCGAGGCGGGCAGGCGCATCGCCATGACCGTCGGGCCGATCCTGGCCTCGCTGGTGATCGCCGGCTTCATCCTGCTTGCAGTCGGGGTCGATCCGCTCAGCTATTACGGCTTCGTTCTCGACCGGGGCCTCCTGTCGCCGACCGGCGTGCAGCAGACGCTGACGCGCATGGCGCCGCTCCTCTTCGTCGCCGCCGGTCTCATCGTCGCCTTCCGCGCCGGCATGTGGAATCTCGGCGGTGACGGCCAGTTCCTGCTCGGAGCGGTCGTCGCGGCCGCCGCCGCGCCCTTCCTCGTCACGGTCATGCCCGGCTTCCTGGCGCTGCTGTGCGCCTTTCTGCTTTCCACGGCCGTGGCCGTGATATGGTCGCTCGTGCCGGCGCTGCTGCGCGCCTATCAGGGTGTCAACGAGATCATCACCACCTTGATGATGTCGTTCCTCGGCGTTTCGCTGGCCAATGTTCTGGTCAAGCTCGTCTTCCTCGATCCCGAGACCACCGTGCCGCAGACACGGACCCTGCCGGTGGCCGAGCGGCTGCCGCGCCTGTTCGACACCACGGTCTCCAGCGGGCTGATCTTCGGACTGGCGGCGGTCGTCATCGTGCATCTGGTGATGACGCGCACCGCCTTCGGGCTGCGGCTGCGCATCGTCGGCGCCAATCCGCGCGCCGCCATCCATGCCGGCCTTCGCGTGCCGCTCCTGACGGTGGCGGTGTTCGCCCTCTCGGCGGGGCTGATCGGCATGGCCGGGGCGATCGACATCCTCGGCGTGCAGGGCAATGTGCGCGCGGACTGGAATCCGGCATACGGCCTGGCCGTCATCCCCGTCGTCTTTCTGGCCCGCATGAACGGTTTTGCGGCGATCGCCTTCGTGTTCCTGCTTTCGATGCTGTCGATCGGCGGCGAAAGCGCCGCCCGCCGGATCGGCGTGCCCAACCACTTCACGCTGGTGCTCGTCTCGATCGTGCTGATCATGCTGGCGCTGGCCGAGTACATCGATCACCGCTTCAAACAGGCCAGGAGGGCGTGAGGGCATGGGTGGACTGTTCAGCGAGGTCTTCCTGAGCACGCTGCTTTTCGGCGCCGTCACGGCGGCTGTCCCGCTCCTTCTGGCGGGGCTGGGGGAGCAGATGTCGGAAAAGGCCGGCGTTCTCAATATCGGCATCGAAGGGATGATGATTTCAGGCGCCTATCTCGGCTTCGTCGGTGCCTATTATTCGAGTTCGCTGTGGCTGGGTTTCCTGGCGGGCGCGGCCGGCGGCGTTCTGGTCGCGGCCGTGATGGCGCTCTTGTGCGTGCGCATTGGACTCAACCAGATCGTCATCGGCATCGCCCTGACGCTGGGGCTCGAGGGCCTGACGGCGCTGCTGCATCATTTTCAGTTCTCGCGCAGCTATCCGCGTCTGCCGGCCGTGCAGAACACCCATGTTCCACTGCTGGCCGATATTCCGGTCCTGGGGCCGGCTCTCTTCCGCCACCACCTGATCGTCTATCTGGCCGTCGCCCTCGTCTTCGTCATGATCCATGTCTACCGGCGCACGCAACTCGGCATGAGCCTGCAGGCGGCGGGCGACAAGCCGGCGGCGCTGGACGTCGCCGGCGTCGACGTCATCCGCACCCGCACCGCCGCCGTTCTCTTCACCGGGACCATGGCCGGCATCGGCGGCGCCTATCTCGCCAATGTCGGTGCCGGCATCTTCATTCCCTTCATCACCAACGGTGCCGGCTTCCTCGGCATCGTCCTGGCCATGCTGGCGCGCGGGCGCCCGCTATGGGTGCTTGCGGGCGCGCTCATCTTCGGCTTGTGCCTGTCGTTGACCACGGCCATGCAGGTCGGCGGCATCAACATACCCACGGACGTCATCCAGATGCTGCCGTTCCTGGCGGTGATGGTGATGCTGGTGATCTTCGGGCGGCGCGCCAGCCTGCCGGCCGCATTCGGCATCCCCTACAAGCGCGGCGAGCGATGAAGGCCAATCGAAAGCGGGGGGAGCCCGCAGCAACAGGAGGAAAGAAATGTCGGACACCAAGGTCTACTTTCTCGACGGCGGCTCGCTCGTCCTCGACGGCTTCCACATCTTCTGGAACAAGGGGCCGGGCGGCGAGATCCGCTTTCCCACCTATTCCGTTCTCATCGAGCACGATGAGGGGCGGTTCCTGATCGACACCGGCTATGACTACGACCATGTCCAGAAGGTGCTGCCCTTCGAAAAGCCCATGCAGACGAAGGACCAGACGATCCCTGGCGCCCTCGCCCTGATCGGCCTAGAGCCCAAGGACATCGACGTCGTTTTCAACACGCATTTTCATTTCGACCATTGCGGCGGCAACAAGTTTTTCCCCGATGCCAAGAAGATGTGCCACAAGGACGAGATCCGGCAGGCCGCAAGTCCCGAACCCTTCGAGATGCTCGGCTACTCCGACCTGAGCTTCTCGGCCGAAGCGGCTGAGGCACGCGGCCTGAGCGACCAGCTCTTGGAGGGGACGACCGCGGCCAATTCGCGTTTCGAGGGCGTGGAAGGCGATCTCGAGCTGGCCAAGGGCGTGCATCTCATCTTCACGCCGGGCCACGCCATCGGCCACTACAGCGTCATGGTGGAGCTTGCCAACCGTCGCCCCATGATGCTTGTCCTCGACGCGGCTTACACCAAGAAGAGCCTCGAGACGCTGTGCCAGGCGTCCTTCCACATCGATCCGGTGGCCGGCGTGCAATCCATGCGCCGCGTCAAGGAAATCGCCGAAAAGCACGATGCCGAGCTGTTCTTCTCCCACGACATGGAGTGCTTCAGGACATACCGCACCGGCACGCAATTTTACAGCTGAAACGGGAGAGGAGGACCGACATGCGATATACGCCCGAAATGGAACCGGCCGTCACCCTGACCTCCGGCCCCGTCAACGCCTATCCGGATGTCCTGCGCGGGCTCGGCCGCACCGTTCTCTACGACTACGACCCGGCTTTTCAGCGCCTCTATGAACAGGTGGTGGAAAAGGCGCAGGTAGCGATGCGTACCGAGACGCGGCCGGTCATCCTGCAGGGCGAGCCGGTGCTCGGGCTGGAAGCGGCGGCGGCCTCGCTGATCGCGCCGGAAGACGTGGTTTTGAACCTCGTGTCCGGCGTCTACAGCAAGGGGTTCGGCTACTGGGCCAAGCGCTATTCGCCCAACGTCCTGGAACTGGAAGTGCCCTACAACGAGGCGATCGATCCCGCCGCCGTGGCCGAGATGCTGAAGGCCCATCCCGAAATCACCGTCGTTTCGGCCTGCGAGCACGACACGCCTTCCGGCACGATCAACCCCATCGAGGAGATCGGCGCGCTGGTGCGCGCGCACGGGGCCTATCTGATCGTCGATGCGGTTTCTTCCTTCGGCGGCATGCGAACGCATCCGGAGGACTGCCGCGCCGACATCTACGTGACGGGGCCCAACAAGTGCCTCGGCGCACCGCCCGGGCTCACCATGCTGGGTGTCAGTGGGCGCGGCTGGGACAAGATGAAGGCCAATGCGAACGCACCGCGCGCCTCCATTCTCAGCATCCTCGATTGGGAGAACGCATGGTCGCGCGAGGAGGCATTTCCGTTCACGCCGTCGGTCGCCGAAATCAACGGCCTGGACGTCGCGCTCGACCTTTACCTCAGCGAGGGGCCGGAGAAGGTCTGGGCGCGGCATGCCCTGACAGCGGCCGCCACGCGTGCCGGCGTGACGGCCATGGGCGCCGCCTTGTGGGCGGCACGCGAGACGATTGCCTCCCCGACCACGACCGCGGTCGGGACGCCGGAGGGGA
>NZ_JBHSUM010000241.1:0-3830 GCF_042660605.1 Nitratireductor sp. GCM10026969 | reverse complement strand
ACCGCCCGCTCGCGCGCCGCCCGCACGGTCGAGGGGCTTTACCGCCCGGGTACGGACCCGGCGGTGATGATCAGCGGCGGACAGCACGCCAACGAGACCTCGGGCGTGGTCGGCGCGCTGAGGGCCGCAAAGCGGCTGGCAGCCCTGCCGGAAGCGCATTTCGCCGTCTCGCCGCTCGAAAATCCCGACGGTTACGCCCTGCATCACCACCTTTGCGCCGCGCATCCCGCCCACATGCATCACGCCGCGCGGTATACCGCCTTCGGCAACGACTTGGAGTTCGAGCCCGAGCCGGCCGAGGGTGAGGCCGGTTTCGAAAAGGACATAAGGCGGCAGGCGGAGGCGCTTTGCGCGCCAAAGCTCCACGTGAACCTGCACGGCTACCCCGCGCATGAATGGACGCGGCCCTTGACAGGCTATGTCCCGCGCGGTTTCGAGATGTGGACGATCCCCAAGGGCTTCTTCCTCGTGCTGCGCCATCATCCCGACTGGGAGGAACGCGGCGCGCGCCTCATCGAGGCGGTCACCGCCCATCTCGACTGCGTTCCCGGCCTCAGGGCCTTCAACGAGGCGCAGGTCGCGCTTTTCGAGATCCACGCCGGCGAGACGGGCTTCAGCATCGTCAATGGTGTTCCCTGTCTCATCGGCACCGAGACGCGGCATGCGGCCCCGCTGACACTGATCACCGAATATCCCGACGAGACGATCACGGGTGCGGACTTCGTGCAGGCGCACATCGCGCAGATGGAGACGGTGCTGGCAGCCTATCACGCGTTCCGGCAGATGATGCTGTCCTGAGCCGCGGCGATTTTTTCCACCATCCTCAGGGTTGCGAGGGCGTGGCTGCAAGGAGCCTCGCCGTTCCGCTTCTGCTTTCTTGCCAAGGCATAAAGTCGACTGTAAATGTCAGGAAATCCTTTCGTCTTGCCGAGGCAGCGCTTCCATGACCACCGCATCCGATCGTTTCCATGCTCGCGCCACGCTCGCCGGCGTGTCGGAGTCAGGTATTCTCAAGGCCGTTCAGGAAGGGGCCGAGGGCGGTGCCGTGGAAAGGGCAGAAGGCGGTTGGCGGGTGGCGCATGCGTTTGGGCGGATCGCGCTGCGGCCGCAGGACAGCGGCTTCGAAATCCTGCTCGAGGCAAAGGATCGCACTTCGCTTGCCTATCTTCAACTCGGGCTCACCTATCGCCTCTCCACGCTCGACAGGCGCCTCCAGCCCGACTGGGAAAGCGACAACAAGCCCGGGATGCTGCTGCCCTATTTCCGCGAGATGCGCGTGGTGTCGGTGACCGACGTCACGCCGCGCCTGCGCCGCGTCCGGCTGGCGGGCGAGGATCTGGCGCGCTTTGCCCGTGACGGGCTTCATGTCCGGCTCCTGTTTCCGCCCGAAGGCGCGGAAAGACCTGTCTGGCCGCGGATCGGCAAGAACGGCGATGCGGTCTGGCCCGACGACGAAGACCGGCCCGTGGCGCGGGTCTATACCATCCGCCGGATCGACGTGCCTCGGGGGCTGGTGGAGATCGATATGGTCTTGCACGGGGGCGACGACTATCCGGGCGCCGGATGGGCGGCACGGGCAAAGCCGGGCGATATCGTCGGTATGACAGGACCGGGCGGCGGCGGCGTGCCGAAGGCGCGCAAGCTCGTGCTCCTGGGTGACGAGACGGCTCTGCCCGCCATCGGCCGGATCCTCGAGAACCTGCCGGAGGAGGCGGAGGCCGTCGCCCGCGTGGAGATCGCCGATACGGCAGAGATTCAGCCGCTTGAAACCCGGGCCGCGCTCGATTTCGCCTGGCTACCGCGCGAGGGGCGTCCGGCCGGCAGCACGGACCTTCTGTCGGAAGCGCTGAAGAGCCTGCAGTTGCACGGCGACGACCCGGATGTCTTCGTGTGGGCCGGCTGCGAGTTCTCCGCCTTCAAGACCATCCGCAGGCATTTGCGCACGGCCTTGCGCTTGCCCAGGGCGCAGCATCTGGCCGTCGCTTACTGGCGGCGCGGCTCTGCCGGCGCCCACTGAAGCGCGATCCGAAACGGCCGCAGACCCGCTGGTTTCAATCGCCTTTGTGGGCGGAATTCCCGGGCGCCTTGCAGGCGGCGTCCAGACGGCGCATCGCGGCAAATAGCACCTCGCGATCCAGGCAATGGGCTTCGAACAGCGCGACGAAGACCGTGTTGGTCGTATCGTGCGGTCCGGGCGCTTCCATCGCGCGCGAAAGGCTCTCGGCGGCAGCCTGCTTGGCCTCGCGGACGGCGCGCCGCAGCTGTTCGATCTCAACCGTATGCTGCTCGCGGCAAGGCGTATCCTGACCGGGCCCGCCAGGGAGAGGCCGTGGCTCGGGGAAACCGAAATGCATCATGTCGCAACGCCTCCCGGCGCCTTCTGAAATCCTGCTCCTTCCGATACATAATACCTTACCAAAAAAGTCAAGTTTATGCTAGGATGCGTTCGATGACGCCTGAGAGGAAGGGGCGCAACCATCCGGAGGACCGCAGATGCCGGAGAGGCGAAACGAGCTTGACGATCCGTGCCGCTATTTCGAGCGTCCCGCCGAGAAACTCGTGCTGGAGGGCTACCGCTGCTGGACCCACGGATATGCCACGCGTTCGACCGAACCCTGGGTCGATGCTCAGCGCCTTTATCGCCGCCTTCTCGGCGAGGAGAACGGGGCCGATGCAATCATCGCGCTCGCCGGGTTCGTGAAGACGCTGGGCGTGTGCGCGGTCTGTCCGTTGCGCATGTTCCGGTCGGGCGCCCCGTTCATCTGCCGCGACGAAGCCCTTGTTCTCGGGCTGATCTCAGGAATCCAGAACGCGGACCAGCCAACGGTGGATTATTGCCTGCAAAGTCTGTGCTGCCCACAGTTTTGCGAGGACGTCGCCATGACCGCGGGGGCGTTCGCGCTCAGCCTGAAGGCCTCCGACAGGATCATGATGCCCATCCCCGTCCACGTTCTCGCCAGGATCGGCGGGCGGTCATCCGAGAACGACCGGGATCCGACAATCTCGCGGTCCATTCACTGATGCATGGTTGCCGGCCTATGCCGGCGCCTCGAACAGCAGGAGGGCTGCTGTCCTCGTCATCCGGCCAAGCGGCAACGCCGCGTCGCGCCGGGATCCGTTGAGCAGCGACGGTTGTCCTCCGCGGAATGCGCTGACGGTTTCCGAGGAAGAACAGTACTCGATGACGGTCCAACCGATAGGTCCCGGATAAGCCCTCTGCTTTCCGGGCGACGGGGTCGTCCTCGATGCGATTTTGCCCTGCCCCTGAGGCGGGGAGAAGATGTCATCGGCCCGTCATCGGCGTGTAAAGTGCGTGACACAAACCTTCGCTATCCGTTCCGCCATCGCGTTGCACACGAGTGCAAACACGCGAGCGAGAGGCGGGACCGGATGAGTGCCATCGAGTTGCAGTCGGTTTGCAAGTCCCTCGGGGGAAAGCCCGTGGTGCGCGACGTCTCCCTCTCGATCGCGAACGGTGAGTTCGTGGCCATTCTCGGACCGTCGGGTTGCGGCAAGACGACCATGCTCCGCCTGATCGCGGGATTTGAGACCGTCGACAGCGGCCGCGTCCTTGTGGGCGGGCGGTCGCTTTCCGCGCCGGGGACCCACGCCCCGCCCGAGGTGCGCAATGTCGGGATCGTCTTCCAGAACTACGCCTTGTGGCCGCACATGTCGGTAGCGGAGAATGTGGGCTTCAGCCTCAAGGTGGCCGGCCTGCCGCGGGCAGAACGCGAAGCGCGCGTCTCCCAGACTCTGGCCATGGTGGGGCTGACGCAGTTCGGCGACCGCGCACCGGCGGCGCTTTCGGGCGGCCAGCGCCAGCGCGTGGC
>NZ_JBHSUM010000240.1:0-3912 GCF_042660605.1 Nitratireductor sp. GCM10026969 | reverse complement strand
GCTGACGCGCGCCGGGCACAAGGTCACGCTGGTTACCACCGGCCGCGCCGCCGTCGACGCTCTGGCCCGCCCCGCGCGCGACCACGATATCGTCTTGATGGATCTGCACATGCCCGTCATGGACGGCCTCGACGCCATCGCCAATATCCGCCGCTATGAGGAGGAGACGGGCCTTGCCCCGATCCCCATCCTGGTGCTGTCCGCCGACGGCCAGGAAAAGACACGGCACGGCGTGCTTGCCCACGGCGCAAACGGCTTCGTGACCAAGCCGCTCGATCCCGACCGTCTGCTCGCCGCGCTCGAAACGCACGCCGTGGTGTGAAGGGCGATTGTAAGCCGATTACTTTCCTGTCATCCTTTTGTCGCAGCAAGCCTCTATGCCGGCGTCGTGATACATGGAGGAACAAGGTGGGGCAGGGTTTGACGCTGAAACCGGCCATGCGTGCGGAAGGCGTGGAAGAGCTGGCGCTTGCCGGGAACTTCTCGCCGCGTTTTGCCGAACAGCCGATCCTTGGCCAGATCGGCCCGCTTCAGGTGCGTCTGGCGCGTGATTCGGAGGAGATCGCCGCGGCCCAGTCGCTGCGCTTCCGTGTCTTCTATCGCGAGATGGGGGCGAAGCCCGGGACCCTCCAGGCGCTCGAGGAGCGCGATGCCGACCGGTTCGACTTCGTCTGCGACCATCTCCTGGTCATCGACACCTCCCTGCCCGGGTTGGAACGCGACAGGATCGTCGGCACCTACCGGCTCCTGCCCCAGGAAAGGGCGGTCGCCGCCGGCGGCTTCTATTCCGACGGGGAGTTCGCATTGGAGACGCTTGTCGCCCGCCATCCCGGCCGCCGCTTCCTGGAACTCGGCCGCTCCTGCGTTTTGCCGGCTTACCGCTCCAGGCGCACGATCGAGCTCCTGTGGCAGGGCATCTGGGCCTATTGCCGCTCCCACAACGTCGATGTGATGACCGGCTGTGCGTCCTTCCCCGGCACGGTGCCCGCCGCCCATGCCGAGGCCTTGTCCTTCCTCGCCCATTTCTGCCGTGCCGAGGACCCGTGGCATGTAAGTGCCCGCGCCGGGCGCTTTGCCGCGATGGACCTGATGCCCGCCGAGGCGGTCAACGCCAAGACGGCGCTTGCCGCCATGCCGCCATTGATCAAGGGCTATCTGCGCCTCGGCGCCAGGTTCGGCGACGGCTGCGTTATCGACCACGACTTTTCGACCACCGATGTGCTGGTCGTGCTGCCGGTCGAGGCGATCTCGGAACGCTATATCGCCTACTACGGCGCGGAAGCCCAGCGCTTCGCGGTTTAGACGTCCGGCCTGTCCTCATTCTCTCTTGCCTTCCTGTGGAGTTTTGCCGAACGCGGGTACATGAGGCTACACTTGCGGTAAAAGTGGTCGAACATCCGAAGAACCGCGTTTTCCTCAAGGGGCGCTTCTTGAACGACGAGACGCCGATCCGCCCGCGCGAAGCCGGGGCCGTGCCGGTCCCCGGCTCCGGCGCGACGCCGATGATGCAGCAATATATCGAGATCAAGGCGGCCAACGCCGACTCGCTGCTCTTCTACCGCATGGGCGATTTCTACGAGCTATTCTTCGACGATGCGGAGGTGGCGAGCCGCGCGCTCGGCATCACGCTGACGAAGCGCGGCAAGCACCAGGGCGAAGACATCCCCATGTGCGGCGTGCCCGTACATTCGGCTGACGATTATCTGCAGCGCCTCATCGCGCTCGGCCATCGCGTCGCCGTCTGCGAGCAGATGGAGGACCCGGCGGAGGCCAAGAAGCGCGGCCACAAGGCGGTCGTGCGCCGCGACGTGATCCGCCTCGTCACGCCGGGGACGATCACCGAGGAGAAGCTTCTCGACCCCGCCGAGGCAAACTACCTGATGGCGCTCGGCCGGGTGAAGGGCGAGGAGCAACTCGCGCTCGCCTGGATCGACATCTCCACCGGCGTTTTCCGCGTGGCATCCACCTCCGCCGATCGGCTGCTCGCCGATATCCTGCGCATCGATCCGCGCGAACTGGTCGTCGCTGAACCGGTTTATCACGACCCCGCCCTGCGCCCGGTCTTCGACACGCTCGGGCGCGTGGCCAACCCGCAGCCGCCAAGCTTCTTCGATTCGGCCGGCGCCTCGTCACGCCTTTCCCGCTTCTACGGCGTGGCCACGCTCGACGGCTTCGGCCGTTTCTCCCGCGCCGAGCTTTCCGCCGTCTCCGGGGCCGTCGCCTATGTGGAAAAGACGCAGAAATCCGAGCGCCCGCCGCTCGGCCGCCCGGAGCGGGACGAGGAAGGCGCCAGCCTTTTCATCGATCCCTCCACCCGAGCGAATCTGGAACTGACGCGCACGCTCTCGGGCAGCCGGAACGGCAGCCTGCTGAAGGCGATCGACCGCACGGTGACCGGTGCCGGCGGCAGATTGCTGGCCGAGCGGCTGATGTCGCCGCTCACCGATCCGAAAGCCATCGGCGAAAGGCTCGATTCGGTTTCCTTCTTCCTCGAAGAACCGATGTCGCGCGACGATTTGCGCCGGCATCTGAAGGGTGTGCCCGACATAAGCCGCGCGCTTTCGCGCCTGGCACTCAACCGCGGTGGCCCGCGCGACCTTGGCGCCCTTGCCGCCGGACTCCAGGCCGCCGCCGCGATTGCCGACCTGATCCGGGAGAAGGATCTGCCGGCGGAGCTTTCCCGCGCCGCCGCCCGCCTGTCGGCGCTGCCGGCCGATCTGACTTCCCATCTGGCAAAGGTGCTTGCCGACGATTTGCCGCTTATGAAGCGCGACGGCGGCTTCGTGCGTGCGGGCTATGATGACGGGCTCGATGAGATGCGCGGCCTGCGCGATGAATCACGCCGCATCATCGCCGCCATGGAGCGCGATCTGGTCGAGGAGACCGGCATCCGCTCGCTCAAGATCCGCCACAACAATGTGCTCGGCTACTATATCGAGGTGACGTCCGGCAATGCCCAGGTGCTGACCGGCAGCGACACGGCCAGGGCGCGCTTCATCCACCGTCAGACCATGGCCAACGCCATGCGCTTCACCACGACGGAGCTGGCCGATCTGGAAACGAAGATCGCCAACGCCGCCGAGCGTGCACTCTCCATCGAGCTTGCCGTATTCGACCGGCTGGTCGAAGAGGTGGTCGCCGCGTCCGAAGCGCTGCGCGCGGGGGCGGAAGCGCTCGCTGTGCTCGATGTCTCGGCCGCCCTGGCGGCGCTCGCCGAAAGCGAGGCCTATTGCCGCCCGGCCGTCGACGACAGCCTCGACTTTCACGTCGAGGGCGGGCGTCATCCGGTGGTGGAGCAGGCGCTGCGCCGCGACGTCGCCGAGCCCTTCGTGGCAAACGACTGTGCGCTTTCGCCTGCCGACGGCGAGAAGACCGGCGCCATCTGGCTTATCACCGGGCCGAACATGGGCGGCAAGTCGACCTTCCTGCGCCAGAATGCGCTGATCGCCGTCCTTGCCCAGATGGGCTCGTTCGTGCCGGCGCGCAGCGCGAGGATCGGCGTCGTCGACCGGCTCTTCTCGCGCGTTGGCGCCTCGGACGATCTGGCCCGCGGCCGCTCCACCTTCATGGTCGAGATGGTGGAGACGGCCGCCATCCTCAACCAGGCCGGCGAGCGCTCGCTGGTCATCCTCGACGAGATCGGTCGCGGCACCGCCACCTTCGACGGCCTGTCGATCGCCTGGGCGGCGGTGGAATATCTGCACGAGAAGAACCGCTGCCGCGCCCTCTTCGCCACCCATTTCCACGAGATGACGGCGCTCAGCGAGAAACTTTCGCGCCTCGTCAACGTCACCATGCGGGTGAAGGAGTTCGAGGGCGAGGTGATCTTCCTGCACGAGGTGGCGCGCGGGGCGGCGGACCGGTCCTACGGCGTGCAGGTGGCGCGGCTCGCCGGCTGGCCGGCAGCGGTCG
>NZ_JBHSUM010000239.1:0-3942 GCF_042660605.1 Nitratireductor sp. GCM10026969 | reverse complement strand
CGCCAGGCGGAGCCACGGCGGCCCGCGGGCAGCGAGAGCCAGCTCTACGCGCCGCGTCGCGGTCAGCTCGACGAGCACGGGCGGGTCGCACAGCAGGGCCAGGCGCCGCAGGAGGACGATCAGCTGGAGATTCCCGCCTTCCTCAGAAGGCAGGCGAACTGAGGCGATAACGCAAATTAACAATTGGTAATGAACGGGCGCTGCGGCGCCCGTTCCACTGTTCGAAAAATATTTGTGAATTCAACTAATTATAATCGAAGTTGGAAACGATTATTACGTAACACAGGGTAAGAAAGCGTGATTTGGCGCCGGCAGTCGGCGACATTATCTTGCGCGACGAAGCAGAGTGGAGCACAGGGCGTTTTTGGGGCTAGTCCATGCTTCATGGAAGAAAAGGCCGTCCGCCTGAGATGACACGCGAACGGTGCGGGCGAGCTGATGGGGATCGAGTTGCTCGAATATCAAACGACTTTGAAATCGTCGCTGAGCCTGTCCGGGATCGGCGTTCATAGCGGAAAAGCAGTTTCCATCCACTTCAGCCCGGCGGACGCCGACACCGGTGTCGTCTTCCAGCGCGTCGATGCGGAAGCTTCCGGCCGGATGATCCGGGCGCTCGCCTCGGAAGTGGGCGAGACGGATCTGTGCACCGGCCTCGGCGACGTAAAGGGCGACCACGTGGCGACCGTCGAGCATCTGATGGCCGCGCTGTTGGGCATGGGGATCGACAACGTTTCCATCGAGATCGACGGCGCCGAGGTGCCGATCATGGACGGCAGCGCCGCCTCGTTCGTCGAGGCGTTCCGGCAGGCGGGGATCCGGACGCTCGACGAGAAGCGGCGTTATATCCGCGTCGTCAAACCGGTGCGAATCGATGCCGGCACTTCATGGGCGGAGTTCCGCCCCTACGACGGCACGCGTTTCGAGGTGGAGATCGATTTCGATACGCCGACGATCGGACGGCAGTCCTTCGCCGCCGACATGACGGCGGAGGTGTTCGCAAAGGAGGTGGCGCGGGCGCGCACCTTCGGCTTCATCAAGGATGTCGAGCGGCTTTGGGCGGCCGGCTTCGCGCTCGGTTCGTCGCTGGAGAACTCCGTCGTGATCGGCGAGGACCATCGCGTGATCAACATGGAGGGGCTGCGCTATCCGGACGAGTTCGTCCGCCACAAGATGCTCGACGCGGTCGGCGATCTGGCGCTTGCCGGCGCGCGCTTCATCGGCTGCTTCCACTCTTATCGCGGCGGGCACCGCCTGAACGCGGCGGCGTTGCGCCACCTTTTGACCGACCACTCCGCATTCGAGATTGTCGAGACCACGCGGCGCGAGCGCGGGCGCGGGGCCGAGATGATCGCCGTCAACGCGCCGGTCTACGCTCCCTGGGTGCTTTAGGGCCTGTAGTCCTTTCGGCTACTAGAGAGGGGCACACACGCCCAGACCGCGAACGTCCAACAGCCCCCGGCGATCTTTCGCGCCGGCGTGGCCGGGACGGGGACTGCCGGTTATCCCCGGATATCGCCGCTTTCCAGGCACCGGTGCCACAAAAATGCGCCATTGCGCGCCGATAGCGTTGCCGCGCGCGGCGATTATGCATTAAGACTGCGCGCACATTTTTGTCTCGAACGCCGGAGGGCGTACCGCGAATGTTTTCAGGATGTGCTGCCGAGGCTGATCACCGGCCACGCTTTGCTTCGCTGGCGGCTGCGGCCGTGGCCGTGCCGCTGCTTCTGACCGGCTGCAACGCCGAGAAGGATCTCGACCTGTCGTCCACCTATGTCGAGCAGACGGAGCCGGCCGACACCCTGTACAATCAAGGGCTCGCGAACCTGAATGCCGGGCGGATGAAAGAGGCGGTCGCCAAGTTCGAGGCGGTCGACCAGCAGCACCCCTATTCTGAGTTTGCGCGCAAGGCGCTCCTCATGCACACCTTCGCCAATTATCGCCAGGGCAACTACAGCGAGGCGATCGGCAGCGGCGAGCGCTATGTTTCGCTCTATCCGACCAGCGAGGACGCGGCTTACGCGCAGTATCTCGTGGGGCTCGCCAACTTCCGCCAGATCCGCGAGGTCACGCAGGACCAGCGCGAGTCGCGGCGCACCATCGAGGCCATGGAGCAGGTGGTCCAGCGCTGGCCCGATTCGGAATATGTGCCCGACGCGCAGGCCAAGATCCGCTACGCGCACGACCAGCTCGCCGGCAAGGAAATGCAGGTCGGCCGCTACTATCTGGAGCGGCGCGAATATATTGCCGCGATCAAGCGCTTCCGCGGCGTGGTCGAGAATTACTCCGATACCCGGCACGTCGAGGAGGCGCTCGCCCGGCTGACGGAAGCCTACTACGCCATGGGCATCGTCTCGGAAGCGCAGACGGCGGCGGCCGTTCTGGGCCACAACTTCCCCGAAAGCGACTGGTACAAGGACGCCTACGCGCTCCTGCAGTCCGGCGGACTGGAGCCGCGCGAGAACTCCGGATCGTGGCTTTCCCGGGCCGCTTCGGCGATTACGGGGAGCTGATCGCGCGAAACGATGCTGTCGCACCTTTCGATCCGCGATATCGTCCTGATCGAACGGCTCGACATCGATTTTTCAGCCGGTCTTTCGGTACTGACGGGCGAAACCGGCGCCGGCAAGTCGATCCTGCTTGATTCGCTTTCACTGGCGCTGGGCGCGAGGGGGGATGCCTCCCTCGTGCGCCACGGCGCGGCCCAGGGGCAGGTGACGGCGGTATTCGATCTTCCCGCGGCGCATCCGGCGCGGGAATTCTTGCGCGAGAACGCGATCGACGACGAGGGCGACGTCATCCTGCGCCGCATGCAGACCGCCGACGGACGCACCCGCGTGTTCATTAACGACCAGCCGGCCAGCGTGGCGCTCATGCGCCAGGTGGGGCGGGCGCTGGTGGAAATTCACGGACAGCACGATGAACGGGCGCTGGTCGACACGGCCGCGCACCGCGACCTGCTCGACGCCTTCGGCGGGCTCGGTGCCCGTGTCGAGGCGGTGCGGGAGGCCTGGCGCGTTTGGCGCGGCGCAGAGCAGGAACTGGCCCGCCATCGCGCCAAGGTGGAAGCGGCCGCCCGCGAGGCCGATTTCCTGCGTGCGTCGGTCGAGGAGCTGTCGAAGCTCGACCCCCAGCCCGGCGAGGAAACCACGCTTGCCGACGAGCGGGCGCGGATGATGCGGGCGGAGAAGACCGCGGCGGACATCGCGGATGCGCAGGAGGTGCTTTCCGGACAGGCTTCGCCCCTGCCGCAGCTTGCGAGCCTCTTGCGCCGGCTGCAGCGTAAGGCGCAGGAAGCGCCGGGGCTGCTCGAAGAGATCATCACCTCGCTGGACGAGGCGCTGATCTCGCTCGATGCCGCGCAGTCCTGCGTGGAGGAGGCGTTGCGCGCCACCGAGTTCGACCCGCAGAGGCTGGAAGAGACGGAGGAGCGACTCTTTGCGCTGCGCGCCGCCGCCCGCAAGCACAATGTGATGGTGGACGACCTGGCCGCCCTGCGCGATCGCATGGACAATGATCTGGCCGATCTCGACGCGGGCGAGGAAAGGCTCGGGCAACTCGAGAAGGAAGCGGTCTCACGCCGCGAGGCTTACGACGAGGCGGCACGGGTGCTTTCGGAAGGACGGCGCATGACGGCCGAGGCGCTGGCGGAAGCCGTGATGGCGGAACTGCCGGCCTTGAAGCTGGAGCGGGCGCGCTTCATCGTCAATATCGACAGCGAGCCAAACGACCGCATGGAGGACGGCATCGACCGGGTGGAGTTCTGGGTGCAGACGAACCCCGGCACGCGCGCGGGCCCGATCATGAAGATCGCCTCGGGCGGCGAGCTTTCGCGCTTCCTGCTGGCGCTCAAGGTGGCGCTCGCCGACCGCGGCTCGGCGCCGACGCTGGTCTTTGATGAGATCGACACCGGCGTGGGGGGTGCGGTTGCGGACGCGATCGGCC
>NZ_JBHSUM010000238.1:0-3991 GCF_042660605.1 Nitratireductor sp. GCM10026969 | reverse complement strand
CGAGCGCCTGGTTGGCGCCCTTGCCGCCGGGCGCGGTCGAGAACGCCTCGCCCGGCACGGTTTCCCCGGGACGGGGCAGCCTTTCCACGCGGGCGATGAGATCGAGATTGATGGAACCGACGATGGTGATCACGCTTGGGCCTCCCGCAATGACTGCGGGAAGCTACCCGGTTCGCGGATAAAATCAATCGGCCGCTTGGGTGTTCTGCTGCAGCTGCCCCGCTTCCCAACCGAGAATGGCCCGCTTGCGCGTCAGCCCCCAATGATAGCCGGTCAGCGCGCCGGACTTGCCGACCGCCCGGTGGCAGGGCACCACGAAGGAAAGGGGATTGGCGCCGACCGCCGCGCCGACGGCGCGCGCGGCGCTCGGTGCGCCGATTTTTTCGGCGATATCGGAATACGCGCACGCTCGGCCCATCGGGATCTTCAAAAGGGCCTGCCAGACACGCACCTGGAAATCCGTGCCGATGAGCACGATGCGCAGGGGCTCGTCGGCGCGCCAGCGGGCGGGGTCGAAGACCCGCGCGGCATAGGGCGCGGTGGCGGACATGTCCTCCACGTAGTGCGCGTTGGGCCAGCGGGCGCACATGTCCTCGAAAGCCGCCTGCTCTTTACCGGCATCGGCGAAGGCAAGGCCGGCCAGGCCGCGGTCGGTGACCATGACGAGCGCAATGCCGAAAGGCGACAGGTGATAGCCGTAGCGGATGGTAAGGCCCACGCCCCGGGCCTTGAATTCGCCCGGGGACACCGCCTCGTGGGTGACGAAAAGGTCGTGCAGCCGGCCGGGACCGGACATGCCGAGTTCCAGCGCGGTCTCCAGAAGCGGCATGCCGGAGGCGAGCAGTCGGCGGGCATGGTCGAGCGTGACGGCCTGCAGGAAGGCCTTGGGCGACAGCCCGGCCCAGCGCGTGAAGAGCTTCTGCAGACCGGTCGGCGTCTCGCCCGTATCGGCGGCGAGATCCTCGAGCGAGGGCTGGTCACGGTAGTCGAGGCTGATCTTCTCGATCACGCGGCGCACGACCTCGTAGTCATGGCCTACCGGCGTGATGTCACGATCAAGAATGGCGAGTTCTGCATTCATGGCACGTTCTCCTTGCGTGCCAATATGCTTCGGACGCCCAGGCATCTCCACCCGATTCTTGCCGGTCAGCCGCCCTTTGCGGTGGCGAGCGCCCGGCCGAACGCCTCGGCGAAGCTTTCCCGATCGTCCGGGTTGAGGAAACTGCCTAGGGAAACGCTCTTCTCCCGCGTTTCCACCGCCATGGCGGTGATGCCGATCTCGGTGTGCCGGTGCACGTTGAAGCGGGTCCAGAAGGGGTTGAAGCTGTGGGATTCGGCCCGTCCGGAAGGCGGCACCTTGCGGATATCGAGGCTGGTGCGCGACAATGAGACCTCCTCGCGCACGCGCGCGGCCCGGTAGTTGAGGCGGAAAGCGATATAAAGCGCCAGCACGTCGAGCCCGAAGAAGCCGACGACCGGCCAGGCGCCGATGCTCATGAAAGCGGCGCCGACGGTAAGCCAGATAAAGAGGACCACGCCCATCAGGACGGCAAACCCCCTGCGCCCCAATGAACGGTGGGGAACGAGCAACGCCTTGAAGAAAGGCTCGTCGGCGGCATTCTGTTCGCTCATCATTCGAATTATAGAGGCAGTATGCAAAAGCCCAAGACCAAAAACGTCGCGCCCGGCGCCGCAAAGAAGAAAGCCGCGGGGTCGGCCCGCCGCAAGAGAAAGAGCCTCACCGCCTACAGCCCCGAGGAACTCGCGGAGATCTTCCGCCGCTTCCGAATCCAGCGGCCGGAACCGAGGGGCGAACTGGAGCACGTGAACCCGTTCACGCTCCTGGTGGCGGTGGTGCTTTCGGCGCAGGCCACCGATGCCGGGGTGAACAAGGCCACGCGGCCGCTCTTCCGGGTCGCAGACACGCCGGAAAGGATGCTGGCGCTCGGCGAGGAAAAGCTGGGCGAATATATCCGCACGATCGGCCTGTGGCGCAACAAGGCGAAGAACGTAATCGCCCTTTGCGAGGCGCTGATCCGCGATCATGGCGGCCTCGTGCCGGGCGACCGCGATGCGCTGACCAGTCTGCCGGGCGTTGGGCGCAAGACGGCGAACGTCGTCCTGAACATGGCCTTCGGCCAGCCGACCATGGCGGTCGACACCCACATCTTCCGCATCGCCAACCGGATCGAGCTGGCGCCGGGCAAGACGCCGGAGGAAGTGGAGCGCAACCTTGTCAGCGTCATTCCCGAGGAATTCCTGCATCACGCCCACCACTGGCTCATCCTGCACGGGCGCTATGTGTGCAAGGCGCGCAAGCCCGATTGCCCGGCCTGCGTGATCGCCGATCTGTGCAAGGCACCTGAGAAGACGACTGATGTGCCGGCACCGCTGGAGCCACTGGAGCCGATCGAGGCCAAACGCGAAGCCGAGGAGGCCTAGCGAGCGGGTGAGCCGCTTACGGTGACGCCTCTCCGACGACCGGCCCGACGCCGGAAGGCGACTCCCGCGCCACGATCATCTTGTGCAGGTGCACCATCATGGCGCCGGCGAAGAGCGGCGTCAGAAGGTTGAGAAGCGGCACCGCCAGGAAACCGGCGATCACGAGACCGGCGAGAAAGATCGTGACGGCGTGGCGGCGGCGCAGCGCCTTGGCCTCCGCCTCGCTGCGGAAGCGCATGGCTGCGAACTCGAAGAACTCCCGGCCGAGCAGGTAGGCATTGACGATGAAGAAGATGACGAGATTGATGCCCGGCACCAGAAGCAGGAACAGCGCCACCAGATTGGCCAGGACGACGACACCGAAGAACTTGAGCGAAAGCCAGATCGCCGGCACGAGCGGCACGGCCTTGCCCGGCGGATCCTGCGGATAACTGGTCTTCTCCACCGCCTCGGCGACATCGTCGAGGAACAGGCCGGCAACGATGGCCGTCACCGGGGCGATGAGCAGGGCCAGAGCCAGCGCCAGGCCGATGCCCGCCACGACCGCCGCGAGCACGCCGAGCCAGCCAGCCCAGCCGGGCAGGCCGGGCACAAGCTGGTCGAGCCAGGGCATGGCGAAGGCCTCGAAGAGTTCCTTCAGGCCGAACCAGAAACCGGCGAGGAGGAGGAGCGTCAGCCCCAATGACTTGAAAAAGGCGGCCCGGAAAGCGGGGGCGAAGAGCTGCCCGGCGGCAGCGCGCGCTGCATCGAAGATCATGGGAGTCTTTCACATCGGAGCATGACGGCGACGCGCAGGAAATAGGCTTCAGAAGCCACCGGTGCAACCTGCAGGGCTTGGTCGATGACTCACGATGCTAGCGAGGTATCGACGTCCAGACATGGATCCTCGGGTCAAGCCCGAGGATGACGAAGGTTGAGAGTTCGCAGCGAAACGCAGTGTGCGCGACTGGCGGAAATCGGCCCTTCATATCCTCGGTTGGAACAGAGAATCCATGCCCTGACCGTCTCCATCTGCGACACCGCTCCAATCACCAATCGCAGGAAAGCCGTGCCTATTTGAGCGGCGGCCAGTCGGCGTGGTGCGTGCCTTCGGCGTCCACCCGCTCGAACCCGTGCGCGCCGAAGAAGTCGCGTTGCGCCTGGATGAGGTTGGCCGTGCCCTGGCCGCGCCGGAACTGGTCGAAATGGGCAAGTGCGGCCGAGAGCGCCGGCACCGGCAGACCCGCCTCCGCGCTGCGCGCCACCACGCGGCGCAGATGCGGATGCGCGGCCTCGATCAGCGGCATGAAGGCGCCGGTCATCAACAGGTTCCCGGTCTCCGGCGCGTTGTCGAAGGCCTCGGCGATCTCGCCCAGGAACTGCGAGCGGATGATGCAGCCGGCGCGCCAGATGCGCGCCACCGTGCCGAGCGGCAGGTTCCAGCCGAACTCGCGCGAGGCCGCCGCCATGACCGAGAAGCCCTGCGCATAGGCGACGATCTTGCCGGCGAAGAGCGCCTGCTCGAGGATAGCCAGAACATCGCTGGAGGCCGGACCGGCCGCCGGCGACG
>NZ_JBHSUM010000237.1:0-4027 GCF_042660605.1 Nitratireductor sp. GCM10026969 | reverse complement strand
ACGGCGATGGCGCGCGCCCCCGACGTGCCGACATCGAGGCCGATGAAAAGCGGGCTGTCGGTCATGTGCGGCCCGCCGCTGCGCGACTGTCCAGCATCTGCCTGTATTTCTCCGCGTCCCAATCGAGCAACTCGGCGTTCTCCTCCTCGCTCAGATAGCGTGGCCGGGCGTCTTCGCCCATCCGCGCGGTCACGTCGGCAAGGCAGCGCGCCAGCGCCTCCGCACCGGCCGAGGCGTCCTCGCGCATGACAACCCCCTTGCCCGGAAAGAGGATCGAGGCGGGTTCGGGCAGGCCGGCGGCCTTTGCAGCAGCGGCGATGTCCGCGGCCGTCTCCCCCTCGCCCGCCACCACGGAGCCCGGCCCCAGGAAGATGACGTGATCGGGGTAAAGGCTGCCGCCGGCGGCGATCCGGCAGCTTTGCCCATCAGTGGCGACGGTATGCGCCTCGGCCATCTGCGGCAGGCGATAGCCGCTTCCCGCCGCCAGATCCTTGAGCGCCTTCTCATCGGCCGGGGGCGCTTCTCGCCTGGGCTGCCCCAGCCGTGCACAGACCCGCTCCAGGAGCGCGGCGGCATCGGCCACCGTCTCGGCGGCCACCACCAGCCCGTGGTTGCCGAGCACCAGCACGTCGATGCCGGGCCGCAGGCGCTTACGGATCGCATGCGCCAGCGGCAGGCCGGGTCGGGCGTAGGGAACGAACGCCCAGTTCATGCCCTTAAGGCGCTGCTCGAGAATCGCTTCGGCCTCGCGCCGCACCGCGACCGCGATGGTGTCGACGCAATGGACATGCACGACGATTCTCTGCGGCATGGCCGAATGAACGGTGGTCTCGATCGACGGCCTGAGACCGGAGGGGTTCTCGGCCGCGATCACGAAGCTCTGCGCCTTTTCCGCCGCCGGATCGTCCTTCTCGACGCAATCGAGCAGCGGCGTCATTGCGACCGGCACGAAGATGTCGTCGGAAAGCGCATTGGCGAGCCACGTGCCCGACGCCTTGATCCACAAAGTGCCGTCCCGCTTGATCGAGGTGTTGCCGCCCGCCGCCTGGACCAGGAGCGGATCGCCCCCCACCCGCGCTGAAAGCGCCCGCAGGGCATCGAACTCAGCCGTGAAATCCGTGTCGTCTCGTATCGCCATCAACCCACCTCGGCCATGCGGCCATTGCACCAGGAGGCAAAAGCCTCGCGCTCCGTTTTCGACATGTGCAGCCCGTGCTTGGTACGGCGGTCGAGGATGTCCTCGTGCGTCACCGCCCATTCGTGTTCGGCAAGATAGAGCGCCTCGCGCTCGTAGAAGTCCGGTCCGAATTTCGCCCCGAGGTCGGCAAGCGCGGCAGCACCCCGCAGCAGTTCGTGCGCCCGCGCCCCGTAAAGGCGCGCATAGTGCTTGACCAGCCTTGGCGGCAGCCAGCGATAGACCGCATGCAGATCGCTCAGGAACCGGTCGAAATCGGCTTGCGCAATGTCGCCGCCCGGCAGACGGGCCCCCGCCGTCCATGCCTCGCCCATCGTGGGGAAGAAAGGCTGGAGCTTTTCAAGAGCATGCTCTGCGAGCTTGCGGAAGGTGGTGATCTTGCCGCCGAAGACGGAAAGCATCGGAGCGGCACCCGCGGCAGCGTCCAGTTCGAAGATGTAGTCGCGCGTCACCGCGCTCGGATTGTCGGCATTGTCGTCGTAGAGCGGCCGCACGCCGGAGAAGCTGTGCACGAGGTCGCCGCGCGCGATCTGGTGCTTGAAGTAGCGGTTCACCACGGCGATCAGGTAATCGATCTCGCTATCGTCGGCCGCCACGTCCTCCGGCTTGCCCTCATAGGGGATGTCGGTCGTTCCGATCAGCGCGAGGTCGTCCTGGTAGGGATTGACGAAGATCACCCGCCTGTCCCTGTTCTGGATGAGATAGGCCTGACGCCCTTCCCAGAATTTCGGCACGACGATGTGGCTGCCCTTTACCAGCCGGACGTTGCGGCGCGTGTTGAGCCCGGCCACACGCCCGACGACGTCGTTGACCCAGGGGCCGGCCGCGTTGACGAGCGCACGCGCACGCACCGTCGATCTGAGGCCCGTTCGGGTATCCTGCATCTCGACGCGCCAAACGCCGTCCTCCCGCCGGGCCATGATGCAGGCCGTCCGCGGAAGGATTCTCGCCCCCTTTTCCTTCGCGTCGAGCGCATTCAGGACCACCAGCCGCGCATCGTCGACCCAGCAGTCGGAATATTCGAACGCCCGTGTGAAAGCGGCGTTCAGCGGTGCGCCCTCGGGCGCCGTTTGCAGATCGAGCACGCGGGTGCCGGGAAGGCGCTTGCGGCCGCCAAGGTGATCGTAAAGGAACAGGCCGAGGCGAACCAGCCAGGCGGGACGGTCGTCCGGGCTGTGCGGCAGCACGAAGCGCATGGGCCAGATGATGTGCGGCGCCGATTCCAGGAGCACCTCGCGCTCGATCAGCGCCTCGCGCACGAGCCGGAACTCGTAATATTCGAGGTAGCGCAGGCCGCCATGCACCAGCTTGCCCGAGCGCGAGCTCGTGCCCTCTGCAAGGTCGTCCTTTTCGCACAGGACGACGGAGAGCCCGCGCCCGGCCGCATCGCGCGCGATCCCGGTGCCGTTCACCCCGCCGCCGATGATGAAAAGGTCGACGACCGCGCTGTCAGTCATGGGTCTCTTTCCGCATTGTGATCTGCCCGTTCCGGCGGCCGGCAAGCCGCCTCACCTCCCTTCGCCTTGATCGAACCTTCGCTCCTTCAGCACGGGTTGACCGGCGGCTCGCCAGCCAAGTAGCGGCGAACCTCCTCCGCGGCCCTTTCGGCCGCATAGGTGACGGTGCGCACCGAAGCGCCGGCGATGTGCGGCGTGAGCGTGACGTTGGGCAGCTTCAGCAGCGGCCAGTCCGCCGGCACCGGCTCGACCGCGAATGTCTCCAGCATGGCACCGCCGAGATGGCCGGAGGCGAGCGCCTCGTAGAGCGCGTCGTAGTCGGCGAGCGGCCCGCGCGCCGTGTTCACCAGGAGCGCGCCGCGCTTCATCTTCGCCAGCGTGTCGGCGTTGATCATGTGGCGCGTCTCCTCGGTGACGCGTGGATGCAGCGTCACCACGTCGGAGCGCGCCAGGAGATCGTCGAGGCCGACATGCTCGACGCCGGCCGCCCGGTCCTCCGCCGACAGCTGCACGTAAGGATCCGCGACGAGGATCCTGCAGCCGAAGGCACGCAGGAGCCGCACGACCCGGGTGCCGATATTGCCGTAGCCGATGACGCCGACGGTCATCTCGCTCAGTTCCCGTCCGGTCCTGTCGGCGCGGTAGAGATCGCCGCGCCAGATTCCCTCGCGCAGCGCCTCGTGGCCGACACGGATGAGCCGCGTCTCGGTCAAAATGGCGCCGATCGTGAATTCGGCCACGGCGGACGCATTGCGGCCGGGCACGTTGACGACCGTAACGCCATGGGAGCGCGCGGCTTCCATGTCGATGTTGACCGGCCCGCCGCGGGAGACGGCAACGAGCTTCAGCGCCGGAAGGCGGTCGAGAATGCCGGCCGAAAGCGGCGCCAGATGCGTGACGAGAACCTCCGCATCGCCAATGAAGTCAATGATTTCGTCCGGTTTTCCGAAATATTCCTTCAGCCCGTCGAGACCGGCGGCCGCATAGCCGTGCTCCATGGGCTCGTCGGGCCAGGCCTGGGTATGCGTATGGATGTCGAGACCGTTGCCGCAAGCCTCGGTGATCTTGTCCCGAAAAACCTCCGGCAGCATGAAACGGTCGCCGATGATTGCGATCTTCCTGTTCATTCACCCTTCCCGTGATGCAGCCATTGTGCGCCAGACCGGCCTGAGCGCGCGCCGCGCCTCCTCGTAGGCCGGAAAGGCACGCTCGTAGATCGAAGAGAGCGCCGCATCCGGCGCCTCCGCCGGATTAAGCAGCGGCGTTACCCATTCGCCGACGCAGGCGTCCATCGACGGATAGGCGCCGACGGAAACGGCGGCGATCATGGCCGCGCCCGCGGCCCCCGCCTCCTCGCGCTGGCTGGTGCGCACCC
>NZ_JBHSUM010000236.1:0-4152 GCF_042660605.1 Nitratireductor sp. GCM10026969 | reverse complement strand
TGCGGCTTGCGCGTGAAGAAGAAGCCGCCGAAGCTCTTCCCGAGCCCGAGCCCGAGCCCGAGCCCGAGCCCGAGCCCGAGCCCGAGCCCGAGCCCGAGCCCGAGCCCGAGCGGCGCGAGGCGGAAGCAGTGGACGAGGCTTCACCTCATCCTGAGCCTGTCGACGGGCGAGGTGAAGCGCGCGCCGACGTTGAAGACCTGCCGGCCGCAAGGGTCACCATTTCCGAGTCCGTCGAGCATGAACGTGCAGAAGCGCCCGCGCCGGCCGTTGAAGAGGCGCGCAAACCGTGGTTCCAGCGGCTGCGCGAGGGTCTTTCGCGCTCTTCCAAAGAACTGCGGGACAACGTGGCCGGCATCTTCCTCAAGCGCAAGCTCGACGAGGACACGCTGCAGGACCTGGAAGACGTACTCCTGCGCGCCGATCTGGGGCTCGAGACGGCGATGCGCGTGACCGATACGCTGGCGGCGGGCCGCTACGGCAAGGATGTCTCCGGCACGGAGGTGCAGGCCGTCATGGCCGAGGAGATCGAGAAGGTGCTGGGGCCGGTGGCCAGGCCGCTGGAGCTGGACCTTTCCCACAAGCCGCACGTGATCCTGGTCGTCGGCGTCAACGGTACGGGTAAGACGACGACCATCGGCAAGCTGGCGGCCAAGCTCTCGCAGGGCGGGCTCAAGGTGATGCTGGCGGCGGGCGACACCTTCCGTGCCGCGGCGATCGAGCAGCTCAAGATCTGGGGCGAGCGCACCGGCGCTCCCGTCGTCTCGTCCAAGCTCGGGGCCGATGCCGCCGGGCTGGCATGGGACGCCTATGAGGAGGCCAAGGCCAAAGGCAGCGACGTCCTGATCATCGACACGGCCGGGCGCCTGCAGAACAAGACCGAACTGATGGCGGAGCTGGAAAAGATCGTGCGCGTGCTCAACAAGCACGATCCGGATGCACCGCACACGGTCCTGCAGACGCTCGACGCCACGACGGGGCAGAATGCCCTCAATCAGGTCGAAATCTTCCGCAATATTGCGGGCGTATCCGGCCTCGTGATGACCAAGCTCGACGGCACGGCGCGCGGCGGCATCCTTGTCGCAATCGCCGCCAAGCACAAGCTGCCGGTCTATTTCATCGGCGTCGGCGAGGGTGTCGACGACCTGGAACCTTTTTCGGCGAGCGATTTTGCAAAAGCGATCGCAGGAGTTGCCTGAGTGACCGACAAGAGTATTTTCGAGCGTGACCCGTCCGATCCCAAGCGCAAGGAGATGAACCCGCTCCTGAAGATGGCGCTGGAACTGGGGCCGTTGATGGTCTTCTTCTTCGCCAATGCGCGCGGCGAGTGGCTGGCGGAACGTTTTCCCGCACTTGGTGAGCTGGGCGGGCCGCTTTTCATTGCCACGGCGCTCTTCATGGCGGCCACGGCCATCGCGCTCAGCGCCTCATGGCTCCTGGTGCGCAAGCTGCCCATCTTGCCGCTGGTTTCGGGCATCGTCGTGTTCATCTTCGGCGCGCTGACGCTCTATCTGCACAGCGAGATCTTCATCAAGATGAAGCCGACCATCGTCAATTCGCTGTTCGGGGCCGTGCTGCTCGGCGGATTGTTCTTCGGCAAGTCGCTGCTCGGCTATGTTTTCGATTCGGCCTTCCGGCTGGATGCGGAAGGCTGGCGCAAGCTGACGCTGCGCTGGGGTCTGTTCTTCATCTTCCTGGCGGTTGTCAACGAGGTGGTGTGGCGCAGCTTCTCCACCGACGCCTGGGTGGCCTTCAAGGTATGGGGCATCATGCCCATCACGCTGGTCTTCACCATGAGCCAGATGCCGCTCATCATGCGGCATTCGCTGGAGAAGGAAGGGCAGTAGGAGGGGTATAGGGCGGTAAGGCGGTTAGGGCGGCGAGTTCCATACCGCCCTTCCCGTCAGACTCCAAACCAGCCGATAACCGCGCCCATCAGGAGAGCCACGCCCAGCCAGTGGCCGGCGTCGATGACGGTGAGGTCCCAGCCAAAGCCCTGATAGCGGTGGTTGACGGCGATGGTGGTGGCCATGAAGCCCAGCCAGATGAAGGCGCCGGAGACGATGCCGTTCCAGAGCGTTACCTGCCCCGCACCCAGGTGGCCGATGACACCGGCCAGAACCCAGGCCATGATCAGTTCGCCGATGAAGGAGGTGATGAAGGGCATCGGGCTCATCTGCATCTTGTCCGGGTCGATGAGCGCAGCCTTCATCCACGGCTTGCCCAGAATGCCGTAATAAGCCGCGCCGAAGGCGAAGGCGACGACGGCGGCCGCCAGGATCGCCAGATAATTCATGCCCGCGAAATCCATTGTCCTGTCCTTCCTGCAAACCGGCCAATTGAATGCCCGGCGGCGGAATGCGTCAAGAGAAGCGCCAGACGGTGGTGCGCTTGACCTCGGCGTCTTCGAGCGCGCGGGTGACCGGCACGGCATAGACGGCAAGTCGGGTCAGCCGGTCCTTCGGCAGGTAGGTGCGGCCGGGATCTCCGACGAGAACAAGTGTTCCGTCCGGGACGAGATCGGCGAGCCAGGGTGTGAGCCGCTCGGCAAGCAGGCGGTCGTAGAAGACGTCGCCGGCGAGCAGAACGTCGCAGGGCGGGCGTGTGCCGATCAGATCCTCAGCGGTGAAATCGAAGACCACGTCGTTCGCCGCCATGTTCAGGCGGCAGGCAGCCGCGGAAAAAGGGTCCGTGTCGGTGGCCCTCACGCGGGCGGCCCCCGCCTTGCAGGCGGCGATCGCGACGAGGCCCGAACCGGCGGCGAAATCCAGCACCGCGCGGCCTTTCACGGTTTCCGGGTGGTCGAGAACGTAGCGGGCGAGCCCCTGGCCGCCCGCCCAGGCGAAGGCCCAGAAAGGCGGCGGCAGGCCGATTTCCTGAAGCTCCTCCTCAGTGCGACGCCAAATCTCGTGGGCTTCGTCGGCGAGGTGGAGTGCGATCTCCGGCACGTGAGGCGGCCGGACGAGCGATGTGTTCGCCTCGATGAAGGCGCGTGCGTCGTCGGGTGACGGTTTAGCGATCACGGCGCCTTGTCGAGGCCGCCCATGCGGCAGACTTCCCGCCACTCCGCCTCGCTCACAGGCTGGACGGAAAGGCGCGAATTGTTGACCAGCACCATGTCGTGAAGCTTCGGATTGGCCTTGATGTCGTTGAGGGAGACCGGCTTCGGAATGTCCTTCACGGCACGGATGTCGACGCATTCCCAGCGCGGGTCGTCGGTGGTCGAATCGGGATGGACCGGGGCGATGACCTCGACGATGCCGACGACGCTCGTCTCCTTGACCGAGTGATAGAAGAAGCCGAGATCGCCGACCTTCATCTGGCGCATATTGTTGCGTGCCTGGTAATTGCGCACGCCGTCCCACTGCTCGCCCTTGTCTCCCTTCTTCTTCTGCATCTCCCAGGACCAGGAGGTGGGCTCCGATTTGAACAGCCAATAGGCCATTACGCATTCTCCGGCTTGTTGAAGACCCAGTTCCAGGGGCGAATTTCGACGGATTCGAACAGGCCGGCAAGGGCGTAGGGATCGGCCCTGGCGATCGCCTCGGCGGCGGCGTGATCCTCGGTCTCGACGGCCACCATGCTGCCAGAGGGCTTTCCGTCCTCATCCAGGAAGGGACCGGCAAATTTCAGCGTGCCGGCGGCATTGAGCTTTTCGAGATATTCGACATGCTCGGGGCGCGTGTCCTGGCGGACCTGCAGGTGTCCGGGCTTGTCCCGGCACAGGATGACGAAGATCATGCGGTTTTCCCTCCTTCATTCGCCGGCTTAGCCGGCCTCGCTCTTCAACGGCCGCGCAAGCAGGGCCTGCATGGCCGCCTCGACCGTGAGCCGGCCGTCGAGAATCGCCGTCACGCTGCCGATGATCGGCGCGTCCAAGCCGCGTTCGCGCGCGATCCGCGCGGCAATTCCCGCGGTATAGACCCCCTCGGCGAGCGGCAGACCGTCCAGGTCCTCGCCGCGGCCAAGCGCCAGCCCGTAGGCGTAGTTGCGCGACTGGGCGGAATTGCAGGTGAGGATGAGGTCGCCGAGCCCCGACAGTCCCATCAGCGTTTCCGGCTCGGCGCCGAAGGCGGCGCCGATGCGCCTGAGTTCGACGAAGCCGCGGGTGATGATCGCTGCCATCGCGCTGGCGCCGAGCCCCGCGCCGCTGGT
>NZ_JBHSUM010000235.1:0-4343 GCF_042660605.1 Nitratireductor sp. GCM10026969 | reverse complement strand
CTTCTGACGGTATCGGCCACGGACGCGCAAGCGCAGGCGCAGACCCCGTTCGCCGCCTGTACGTCGACCATGTATCTGTCGATGGGCGCCAATCCGACGCAGCTCCACAGCGTCGACACGAGCACCAACCCGTTCACCTTTCCGGCCATCGGCGATGAGGAGACCCCCGGCTACAACGGCATTGGCTACAATCCCACCGACAACTTTATCTACGCGTCGATTTGGGACCCGGATGCCGCGAATGGTGCCGGCAGGCACATTCTTCAGCGCATCGACAGCAATGGTGTCGTGCGGGAATTCGGCGTCATCGCAGGCGGGGGTATCAATACCGATGCCGCGCCCGCCGGGGGCGTTGATAATTATCGGAGTTGGATCGCCTCTGGCACGTTCGGGACGGACGGCTTCCTCTACCTCAAGCATAACCAGGCCAGGGACAGGATGTGGCGCGTCGACGTGTCGGATCCGAACTCGCCGACGGCAGAGGCCATATTCCTTGACGAGCTCATCACCCAAGGAGATATCTCCTGGCACAACGGACTGATTTACGCGGCCAACCACAGCGACGGCTTTCTTTATTCGATTGATCCCGGTACGGGAAACGTGAACCAGGTTGGCCCCACGGGCCTCGGCGCTGGTAGTGGCACCTTCGGGTCGATGATCAGCGCCACCAACGGCATTTTCGGCCGTCTCAATACCGGAGGCTTCTACCAGTTCGATCCCGTGACAGGCGCGGCGACGCTCATCTCCGATTCGCCGACGGGCGGCGGCGACGGTGCCAAGTGCCCCACGACGGCGGTGCTGCTCGACGCTGACCTCGAGATCGACAAGGACGACGGCTCGGCGACCTACGATCGCGGCGGTGAGGTGGTCTACACCATCCTCGTCCGCAACAACGGCCCCTTCGGCGTGCAGAACGCGCGCGTCAACGACGCGCTTCCCGCCGGCATCACCGATGCGTCCTGGACCTGCGGCAGCCCGACGAACGGCGCCACATGTGGCGTGGCCGGCGGTACCGGCGACATCGTCGACGCGGCGGTGAACCTGCCCGCCGAGTCGTCGGTCACTTTCACGCTGACCATGCAGGTGCCGCTGAGCTTCACCGGCGAACTCACCAACACGGCCACGGTGACGAATCCCGTGGGCTTCTCCGATCCGACCCCGGCCAACAACACCGATTCCGACACCGACGTCGCCGCCCCGCTTCTCACGCTCGAAAAGCAGGTGACGAACGATGACGGTGGCACGTTGACCACGGACGATTTCACGCTGAGCGCCGACGGGCCCGTGACCATCTCCGGCGTCAGCGGCAGCGCCGACGTGACGGATGCGGCGGTGCCGGCGGGCACCTATACGCTGAGCGAGACGAACCAGCCGGGCTACACGGCCAGCGACTATGTCTGCACCGTCGACGGCGGCACGCCGGTTTCCGGCAACTCGATCACGCTTGCCAACGAGCAGGTTGCCGTCTGCACCATCACCAATGATGACGAGCCGGGGACGCTGACGCTGCGCAAAACGCTCGTCAACAATGATGGCGGCATTGCCGAAGTGGAGGACTTCATCCTGACGGCATCGGGTCCGGCCAACATCTCCGGCCCGACGGGCGATCCCGCGGTGACGGATGCGGTCGTCCCGGCAGGCAGCTACGCCCTCGGCGAGACCGGCCCGGCCGGCTACACCGCCGGCACCTATCGCTGCGCCATCGACGGCGGCGCGCCGGTGGCCAGCGACAGCCTGAACCTGGGCAGCGGGCAGAGCGCCGTCTGCACCATCACCAACGACGACATCCCGCCCGACGTTTCGATCAACAAGGCGCTGGTCGACGAGAGCATCGCTGACGATCTCTTCCCGCAGGACGGCGAGTTCCTCACCTACGAGATCACGCTCACCAACACGGGCGGCACGGCGTCGAACTACGAGGTCGCCGACATTCTGGACGGCAATGTCGTGTTCCAGAGCGCCTCCCACGGCGGCACGCTGGCCGGCAACGAGGTGCAGTGGACGCTGACCGTGCCGGCGCAGGACGGGGGTGTTCCGGGCACCATGGTGCTTCAGGTGGTGGTGCAGGTCATCAACCCGCTGCCCCCTGGCGAGCAGGTGGTCAACAGCGCCAAGACGCCGACCGAGCCGCCGCCGCCCTGCCCGTCGGCACAATGCGTGGTCCTTCCGCCGCCCCCCTTTGTCGAAAGCGAGAAGCAGCTCGTTGCCGAGAGTGGCAGCACGGCCGGCGTTGCCGAACCCGGCGAGCAGCTCACCTACCAGATCACGCTGCGCAATTCGGGCAGCACCACATCGGACTATGACCATCGCGACCTGCTCGACCCGAATACGACTTTCGTCTCGGCCGACAACAGTGGCGCGCATTCGGGCGGCAGCCCCGGCGGCCAGGTGGACTGGACGGACCTGACGGTCCCCGGCGGCACGCCTTCCACGCCCGGCGTCCTGACGCTCGAGGTGGTCGTCACGGTGGTCGACCCCATACCCGGTGGCGTGTCGCGCCTCACAAATATCGCCTACGATCCGACAGAGCCTGTGCCCGATTGCCCGGCGCCGCAATGCGTCACCACCCCTGTGCCGGGAGTTGTCGACAAGGAGAAGCTCCTCGTCTCCGAGGACGGATCACGGGCGGGCGTGGCCGAGCCCGGAGAGCGGCTTACCTATGAAATCACCCTCACCAATACGGGCGGTCCGGTAACCGGTTACGAGGTCGAGGACCGGCTCGATCCCAACACCACTTTCATCTCCGCCACGGATGGCGGCACGGAAAGCGGCGGCACGGTAACGTGGACCGGGCTTGCCATCGATGCGCATGACGGAACAACGCCGGGCGAGCGTGTCCTGACCGTGGTGGTGGAAGTCGATGACCCGCTGGATCCAGGCGTGGTGCAACTCACCAACATCGCCGCCGAGCCGGGCGAAACGGTGGACTGCGAGCAAACACCGCAGCAATGCGTGACAACGTCCGCTGCCCCGCAGATCAGCAAGCTGAAGGAGCTGGTAAACGAGAGCGGCACAATGGCCAACGTCGCCGAGGCCGGTGAGACACTCACCTACCGCATCACGGTGACCAATGAGGGCGGCGCCGACCCCGATTACCGGCTTCAGGATCTGCTCGACCCCAACACCGCCTTCACCGGCGCCGACAATGGCGGCCAACTGATGGGCGATCACGTGGCCTGGGCGCTTGCCGTGCCCGCGCATGACGGGACCAATCCCGGCGTGCGCGTGGTGACGGTCACGGTGAGGGTGGACGAGCCGATCGCCAAGGGCGTCACGCAGCTCACCAATATAGCCCGCGAGCCAGGCGAGACTATCGATTGCCAGGTCACGCCGACGCCGCCGGAATGCGTGATCACGCAGACCGGTCCGAATGTATCGTCTGAAAAGCTTCTCGTGGCCGAAAACGGCTCGACCGACGGCATGGCCGAGCCAGGCGAGGATCTCACCTATGAGATCACCCTTACGAATACGGGCGGCGTGGCGCATACCAATTACGGCCTGATCGACGCATACGGCTCCAATGTCACCGTCGTCGATGCCGGCGGCGGCACGGACGAGGGCAGCTGGATCCGCTGGAGCGGCCTGACGGTCCCGGCGCAGACCGGCAGCACGCCCGGCACGCTGGTGCTGACCGTCGTTACCCGGGTCGACGATCCCCTGCCGTCGGGCGTGACGAGGCTTCGCAACATCATCAAGCGCGATCCGACGGATCCGGACCCGGAATGCCCCTCCGCGCAATGCGTGGATATTTCCACCACCGCCAACGTCACGCCGGTGAAGCGGCTGGTGTTGGAGGACGGCAGCACCGCTGGCATCGCCGAGCCGGGGGAACAGCTGACCTATGAAATCACCCTGACGAACGAAGCCGGCGCAACCAACGATTACGCTATCGAGGACGTTCTCGACCCGAACATGGTGTTCGTCTCGGCGGATAATGGCGGCGCGCATTCTGGCGAAAGCTCGGGCGGAATCGTGGAATGGTCAGGGCTTCATGTACCGGGCCACGACGGGACGAATCCTGGAGTGCTCGTGCTCACCGCCGTCGTCGAGGTGATCGACCCGCTGCCCGACGACGCGGTCTCCCTCAGAAACATCATCCGGGAGCCTGGCGGACCGGACCCCGAGTGCCCATCGGACCAGTGCGTGACGCTTGATCCGCAAAAGCCTGCGCTGACCTTGCTCAAGGAGGGTGCGTACGAGGATTCGGACGCCAACGGCTTTGCCAATCCGGGCGATACGATCCGCTACAGCTTCACGGTGACCAATACGGGCAACGTGCCGCTGTCCGATGTCGTGCCGCAGGATGATGGGCCGCTCTTCGGCGATATCGATGGCGGCGGCAC
>NZ_JBHSUM010000234.1:0-4386 GCF_042660605.1 Nitratireductor sp. GCM10026969 | reverse complement strand
CGCCGGCGATGGCGCAGGCATGCGCGAAGGCGTCGCCGGCCTCACGCAGCGGGACGAGGTTGTAGGGCGGGGGCAGATCGATGGCCCGGTCGGTGACGGATGGGCGCAAGGGCATTTTAAGCCGTGTGTTGATGAGTGCGGCCAATCATTATAATACTTCTAAAGTGGCAACGCTACCGATGGGCGGCGGTGCGCCACGGGAGTTGAAATGACCCTAGAGAAACGGCGGAAGGTACTGGTCTGCTCCTGCGAAGCGAGCATGCCGGACTATGGCGACAGCGTCGCGCGCGGATGCCGGGGCGCCGAGGTCGAAACGGGAAACCAGTTCTGTGGCGCCGAGCTCGACCGGGTGCGCGCCTTCCTGGGCGGCACCGACGCGGTGACGATCGGCTGCACCCAGCAGGCGCCGCTCTTCAGGGAGGTCGCCGAAGATCTCGGCTTCGCCGGCGAACTGGCCTTCGCGAACATCCGCGAGACGGCGGGCTGGGCCGAGACCGCGGCGCAGGCCGGACCGAAGGCCGCCGCCCTCATGGCCATGGCCGCCGAGTCCGCCGAGGCGCCGGCGCTCGTAACGCTTTCCAGCCGGGGCGTGATCTTGATCTATGGCCGTGACGAGACGGCGATCGAGGCGGGGCGGCAGCTTGCCGACAAGCTCGACGTGACCGTCCTCCTGTCACGGCCGGGCGAGGTGATGCCGCACCGGGTGTGGGATTTTCCCGTGGCGAAGGGGACGATCCGCAATGCGCATGGCCATCTCGGTGCATTCGAGCTGACGGTGGACGATTTCGCCGTGCCGTCGCCCTCCTCGCGGGAGAAGCTGCGGTTCGGGCAAGCGCGCAACGGCGCGGTCTCGCATGCCGACATCGTGCTCGACCTCTCCGGGCAAACGCCGCTTTTCCCGGCCCATGAATTGCGCGACGGCTATATCCGGGTCGATCCCGGCGACCGGGCGTCCATTGCCGAGGCGATCTGGAAGGCCGCCGACCTGGTCGGTGAGTTCGACAAACCGCGCTTCATCGATTTCTCCGATTCCCTGTGCGCCCATTCGCGATCGCGGATCACGGGCTGCACGCGCTGCCTCGACCTGTGCCCGACGGGCGCCATTGCGCCGGCTGGTGATCACGTTGCGATCGACGCGGAAGTCTGTGCCGGGTGCGGCAATTGCGCGGCCGTCTGCCCGACCGGTGCCGCCGCTTACGCCTTGCCTGCCGCCGACGCGCTTCTGCGGCGGGTTCGCACACTTCTCCTCACCTATCGAAGTGCGGGAGGTCATGAGCCGGTCGTGCTGTTCCATGATACCGGCCACGGCGAGCCACTTATCGACGCGCTCTCCCGTTTCGGGCCCGGACTCCCGGCCAATGTCTTGCCGGTGGCGGTGAACGAGATCACGCAACTGGGCATTGAAGCCTGGGCCGCTTCCGTGGCGTGGGGCGCCTCCGCGGTCAGGGCGCTCGGCCCCGCCAAGCCGAAACACGATTTGGCGGGTCTTGCGGCAAACATCACCATCGCGAACCTTCTGACGCATTCCCTCGGCTATGGCTCCGAGGCCTGCGGATTGATCGAAGCCGACGATCCCGACATCCTTCGCTCTGCGCTCGACCAGGTGGTCCCCGGTACGCCTTCGTCCCGGCCGGCGACATTCCTCCCTGTCGGCAAGAAACGGGACCTTCTGAGAAACACGATGGTCGAATTGCACCGCGCCGCGCCGATGCAGGCCGACCGTGTGACGCTGCCGGCCGGCGCTCCCTTCGGAAGCCTCGACATCGACACAGACGGGTGCACGCTGTGCCTTTCATGTGTATCGGCCTGTCCGACAGGTGCGCTCTCCGACAGCGAGGACAAGCCGGCCCTCTATTTCGCCGAGAGCGCCTGCGTGCAATGCGGACTTTGCGCGGCCACCTGCCCGGAGGACGTGATCCGGCTGGCGCCGCAGCTCGATTTTGAGGCCTGGAGGGCGCCGCGCCGGCTGGTGAAGGAGGAAGAGCCCTACTGCTGCATCCGCTGCGGCAAGCCGTTCGGCACGAAGAGCACGGTCGAGCGCATCGTTGCCACGCTCGAAGGCAAGCACTGGATGTTCGCGGGCGAGAACGCGCGGCGAATCGACGTGGTGCGGATGTGCGACAATTGCCGGGTCGAGGCGGTGACCAACGAAGGGTTCGATCCCTATGCCAGCCCCGCTCGGCCAGCGCCACGCACGTCGGAAGACTATCTGCGCGACCGCGAGACGAGTGGCGACAAGCCGGGCCAACATTGACGGGGCAGAGTGGAACGCGAATGGTCGGCGCCCTGTCGCGCGCTGCCTTGAAGGCCGGGCGCTCCCCAACCCGTCATCCCGGAAGCCGCAGCGGAGCGGAGGCTGTCCGGGATCCATTCCGGAACGCGGAAAGGCCACGGAATGGTTTCCGGCTCGCGGTCACTTACGCTCCCTTGGCGGGATGACGGACGTCGGCGACGTCCCGTCGACAGTGGGAGGGAGAACGCGAACACATCCCGCCCTCAGTCGACAGTCTCCCTTTGAAGAAAGCGGATGAGGGCGGCGCGGGTTTCGTCGTTATTGATCGTCTGTTCCGGCATCTTGGTGCCGGGCGTGTAGGTGCTTGGTCCCACCTCGAAAAGCTCCGACACCGTTTCCGGCGTCCAGACGATATCCATGTCGCGAAGCGCCTGCGAATAGCGATAGCCCGGGACGGAGGCGATCCTGCGGCCGAAGATGCCGTGAAGGGTGGGCCCGGCGCGGTTGCCGTCTTCCGGGTCGAGCGTGTGGCAGGCGACGCAGGCGCGGAAGGCCTCCGCCCCCGGATCGCCGGCAAACTCGGCCAGCGGATCGGTCTCGCCGGCCGCGACCGTGCCGATAGGCTCGCCGGTTTCGACGTTCCATTGGCGCACGACGCGGTCCGCACTGCCGGTCAGGAGCGTCTCGCCGTCCGGCGTGAAGGCAAGGGACCAGACCGGCATGCCGGGGCTGTTCAGTTCGTGCACGGGCGCGAGATTCGCCGTATCGAGCAGGACGATGGCATCCCGGATGCCGGCGGCAGCAAGATGTTTTCCGTCCGGCGAAGCAGCAAGCGCGACCACCGGTGCCCGGGCGACACGCGCTTCGGATAGAAGCGTGCCGTCGCGGTCGAGCACGCGCAGCTTTCCATCGGCCCCGCCGACGGCAAGACGGTCGCCGGGCAGTGCCGCGAGCGTATTGAGCGGGGTGGACAGGGGCACGCGCACCGGCGCCGCGCTGGCATCTTGCGGCCAGAAAATCAGATTTGCGTCGTAACCCGCGCTGACGGGCATGCCGTCGGCGAGGAAGGTCACCGCATTGACATTCCCCGCATGGCCCTCGAGCACGCGCGCATCTCCTCCCGCAAGCGGCCAGAGCCGGACAGTGGTGTCCCAGGAGGCGGAGGCGAGGGTGGATCCGTCGGGCGAGACGGCGAGCGCCGTGACGGGTGCGGTATGCCCTTCGAGCACGCGGGCCGGGGCGTCTCGGCCCGGCTCCCAGATCGCAATGCGTGAATCCGCGCCGGCGGTGGCGAAGCGGCCGTCGGGCAGGACCGCGACGGCATTCACCTCGTCGCCGTGGAAAAGCAGCACCCTGCGCGCTTCGCCAGTTTCGAGCGACCAGACGATGGCCCTCGTGTCGAAGCTGCCGGTGATCGCGGCCGTTCCCTCCGGTGCCACGGCGATCGCCCGCACGGGTCCGCCATGACCCCTGAGTTCCATCCCGCCCGCCGCCGTGCTGAGCAGGAGGAGGGCGGCCGTCAGGAAGCGTGGAGCGCGTCTCATATGCATTGCGTAGCGAATCATTCCGTGTTCCGCTAGCCGGGCAGCTTTGCGAAGCTACCTTAAAAGAGATCAACCCGACGGTTCGACCGTCCCAGACTATCGAGGCAATCTATGACCCGGAACATGGAAGTCGATCCCTTCAACGTGTCCATGCGGAAGTTCCTGAAGCAGGTCGGCGTGACGTCGCAGCATGCGATCGAGAAGGCCGTGGAGGATGCAGGACTGCAGGGCAAGGGGACCCTAACCGTGAAGGCCGTGATCACGGCGGAGGGCACGCCCTTGAACCATGTGGTGGAAGGTGAAATCGATCTCGGCTGATCGCCGGGGCTATGCCGCACCATGACCATTCAGGTGAAGATCTTGGAAGGTCAGGTGTAGAAGCGGATCTTTCCCGCCGGGGTCGCGTCATACCCCGTGAGTTCGGCAGCGCGGCCGCCGAGGCCACCCTGGGCCAGGAAGGTGATCAAAGCCTGGAGCGACGGCTGAAAATAGGTCCGCTGGCGCATCAGGAGATCGAAGTTCTCCCATAGCAACGGCACGAATTCGAGGCCCGCCGCGCGCGCTGCCGCGCGGGTCGCGACCCCGCAATCGGCCTGGCCGGTGCGGATC
>NZ_JBHSUM010000233.1:0-4470 GCF_042660605.1 Nitratireductor sp. GCM10026969 | reverse complement strand
AGCGCCACGGCGGTGCGGACGCCTCCGGGCGGCGCGGAAAGGGCGTCGGCCGATGAAGCTGGCGGTCGTCAAGCTTGGCGGCAGCACGGCTTTCGGCACGCACCTGCATGAATGGATCGATGCCCTTGCCGCCGCGCGCCTTGCGATTACCATCGTGCCGGGCGGCGGCCCCTTCGCCGACCAGGTGCGCAAGGCGCAAAAGCCCATCGGCTTCTCCGATTCCGCCGCGCATGCCATGGCGATCCTGGCGATGGACCAGTTCGGCCATGCCCTGGCCGACCTTTCCGCGCGCTTCGTACCGGCCCGCACATGCGCCGAGATCGCCGAGGCATCCGCTGCCGGGCGCATCCCCGTGTGGCTGCCCTCCGCCATGACGCTCGGCAATCGCGCGATCCCCGAATCATGGGACATCACCTCCGACTCGCTCGCCGCGTGGCTTGCCGGCCGGCTCGGTGGCGAAGCGCTGCTGCTCGTCAAGGAAACGGCGAATTTTTCCGCCGAAGACGATCTCGACAGCCTGGCGCGGCGGGGCGTCGTCGATGCCTGTCTCTCCGCCATGCTGCCCGCCGGCATTGATTTTCACCTTGCCGGCCCCGAAGATGCAGCCACGGCGCGGGCGCTTCTTGCCGCCGGCAAGCTGCCGGGCGTCAGGATCGGCACGCCCGTGCTTGCGAGGAACGCGGGATAGGAATGGCGAAGCTCTACACACCGCGCTGGGCCTGGGTCCTGACCGGGTCGGGCCATTTCTTCATCGAGAGCTTCCGGATGATCCGCAAGCTCGAACACTGCGACGTCTTCGTCTCCAGGGCGGCCGACGAGGTCTTGCGCATGTACGGGCTGAAGCTCGACTTCCCGGATGCGACGCGCGTCCTCCACGACAAGACGGCGAGTGCCATCCCCGTCGGCGAGTTCTATCACGGCGTCTACCACTCGGTGGTCGTCGCGCCGGCAAGCTCCAACACGGTGGCCAAATGCGTGTGGGGCATTTCCGACACGCTCGCCACCAACGTCTTCGCGCAAGCCGGCAAGTGCCGCATCCCGTCGATCGTCTTTGCCTGCGACACCGCACCGGAGCTTCTGACGCGCGCACCACACGGGATGGTCAAGGTCTTCCCGCGCCGCATCGATCTGGAAAACACCGAGCGCCTGAAGGGCTTCGAATACACGACCGTGGTCGAATCCCTCGCGGATCTCGAAGCCGCGATCGCGCGCCGTCAGGCCGAGCGGGAAGGCCATGGCTGAGACGCTGGTCTTCTTGACGGGACGCCTCGCGCGGCGGCGGCTCGAGCGGCTTCTCGAGGATCTGGGCGAGACGGGCTTCGCCTGGGAGATCATCGACACCGGCGTCAAGATCGCTGCGCTGATGACCGAGGAGATCATCAAGCGCCGGGTGACGCTGCCCGACGGTGCAAGCCGGGTCATTTTGCCGGGCCGCTTCCGCGGCGATCCGGATCGGCTCGCCGCCCATTTCGGCGTGCCTTTCCAGCACGGGCCCGACGAGATCGCCGACCTGCCGCCCTTCCTCGGCCGCGAAGGCCGGCCGCCGGACCTGTCGCGCCATGACCTGCGCATCTTCGCCGAGATCGTCGACGCGGCCGCACTTGACGTGGAGGCGATCGTCGAGCGGGCAGGGGGGCTCGCCGCGGCCGGCGCCGACATCATCGACCTCGGCTGCCTGCCCGACACGCCCTTTCCGCATCTGGGCGATGCCGTGCGGGCGCTGAAGGCGCGGGGGCTGACGGTCAGCGTCGACTCGGCCGATGTCGAGGAACTTCGGACCGGGGCCGAGGCCGGCGCGGACTATCTCCTGAGCCTCACCGAGGACACGCTTTCGCTGGCGCGGGATTATCCGGTGACACCGGTCCTGATCCCGGCCGTTCCCGGCGATCTTTCCTCGCTCGACCGTGCCATCGAGGCGGCGGAAAAAGACGGCATCCGCTTCATCGCCGATCCCGTGCTCGACCCCATCCATTTCGGTTTCACGCAATCGCTCGAGCGCTTTGCCGAGACCCGGCGGCGCTGGCCGCAGGCCGAGCTCCTGATGGGCACGGGAAACCTGACGGAACTGACGGATGCCGACAGCGCCGGCGTCACCGCGATTCTCCTCGGGCTCTGCTCGGAGCTTTCGATCTCCAACGTGCTGGTGGTCCATGTGAGCCCGCACACGGCGAGGACGGTCGAGGAGCACGACCTGGCGCGCCGCATCATGTTCGCCGCGCGGGAGGACGGGGCGCTGCCGCGCGACTACCATCCGGGCCTCCTGCAGGTGCACGACCGCAAGCCTTTCCCCGCCTCGCCTGAAGATATCGCCGCACTGGCCGGGGAAGTGCGCGACGCCAATTTCCGCATCATGACGGCGCCGGACGGGATCCACATCTTTTCGAGCAAAGGCCATTTCGTGGCGCAGGATGCCTTCGAACTCTTCCCCAAGCTCGGCGTCGAGGCCGACGGAGCGCATGCCTTCTATCTCGGCGCCGAACTGATGAAGGCGGAGATCGCCTGGCGGCTCGGCAAGCGCTATGTGCAGGACGAGCCGCTCGCCTGGGGCGTGGCCGCGCCTGCGCCCGAAGAGGACCGCACCCGCCTTGCCGAAGCCGGCCATACCTTGCGTGCGAAGGAAAGGGACAAGTGATGCCCTATATCCGCGAGTCGATCATCACGACGGTCAATGAGGCGGGCGAGGTCCACATCGCCCCGCTCGGCATCATCGCCGAGGGTGAGGGCTGGGTGATCGCCCCCTTCCGCCCCTCCGCCACGCTCGACAATCTGTCGAAGCGCCCGGTGGCGGTCGCCAGCTACATCGACGACGTGCGCATCTTCGCCGGATGTCTCACCGGCCGCAAGGACTGGCCGGTCGTCCCGGTCGAAGGCTGCCCGGTGCCGCGGCTTTCCGCGGCCCTTGCCCATTCGGTGCTCGAAGTGGCCGAGGTCCAGGAGCACGAACTCAGGCCGCGCTTCCGGTGCCGTGTCGCCGCCGAAGAAACGCACGCGCCGTTTACCGGCTTCAACCGCGCCAAGGCGGCGGTGCTCGAACTGGCGATCCTGGTAAGCCGCCTCCATATGCTCCCGCGCGAGAAGATCGAGGCCGAGATCGGGTATCTCACCATCGCCGTGGAGAAAACGGCGGGCCCGGAGGAGCGGGAGGCCTGGGACTGGCTGATGGCGCGGGTTGACGCGCATTTTTCGGATGCGGGGGAAAGCTAGACTGAATTTTCAGCCATCGAGCCATCTGTTGCCATCTTGATGGCTATGGGTGCTTGGCGCACATTGCGGCAAACAGGAGCACCCAGAATGGCCAAACCCCGACTTGCCGTCCGAAGTGCCAAGGCGCGAGATATCGCCCACAGGATCGCACTTCGGGAAAAGCGCTCGGTCCGCGGTGTCGTGGAACGGGCGCTCGAGGCATATGAAGCCAGCGAGAGCAGCCGCGAGCCCGCTCACGCTTTCTACAAGCGGCTGACAGAGCACTACGGCACGGATGTCGATCTTGAAGCAATTATCAGGAAGGGAAAAGGTTCGTTGGATCCCTCCAACGCGTCATCCCGGAAGCCGGAGCGGTAGCGGAGACTGTCCGGGATCCATTCCGGAACGGGGCAAAGTCGCGGAAGGGATCCCGGCTCTCACTTTGTTCGGCCGGGATGACGGCCAAGCGGGTTGATCCGATCCAATCTCACCCTCGAATCAGCAGCTTGCAAGCAGCGCCACGGCAGCCGCAGGCGCCGCGTCGCTGGCGGCGATCCTCGCATTCTCCTCCGCCGGGATGAGTGCGGCGAGGTCCAAGAACGGGCGCTCCAGGCGTCGGGCGAGGCGCTCGATCTGCCAGCGGCCGATCCCCGCGCCGACGACGGGAGCATCATCGGCGAGTTTTCCGCTCACGAGATAGGCCGCGTCGTGGATGAGGCGCAGCTGCTGCTCGGAAAACCAGGCGGCGATGTGGCGCCATTCGTCCGCGCCGAGATCATCCGCATCGCGGCCGGCGAGGCGCGCCAGCCGGGTGATCGAGGCAGGCAGCGTCTTTTCCTTGTTGTCGGCGGTGCGGTGCTGGTCGTCCGTCTCGCGCAGCACGCCCAGCACACGGTGGACGTCGGCCATGGTGGCAAAATACTCGTTCATCAGCGGCGTGAAACGGCCCCCGACGGGGGCATTGGAGCACAGCGCGAAGGGGAAGGAGCGGACGAACCCCGTATAGACCAACTCGCCGGTGGCGAGCCTTCCTGCATCGCTGTCTCCCGCGTTCATCACCTTCCCGTCCCTGATGGCGATGATGTCCGTGGTGGTCGAGCCCATGTCGACGAAGAGCGCATCGCTCGCCAGCCGCGCGACGAGGCTCGCCGTCGCATGCCAGTTGGCGGAGGCGACTTCGCCGGGGACCGTCCGCGCCTGATCGATCGCGACGAGGCCGGAGCGCGTCGTGTGGATCAGGCTGCCGGCGGGAAAGCGCCTCGCGATCTCGTCGAGGAGCGCGGCAAC
>NZ_JBHSUM010000232.1:0-4644 GCF_042660605.1 Nitratireductor sp. GCM10026969 | reverse complement strand
CGTGGCGGTCGCGGACGCCACCATGGGCGAGGGGGGACGGCGGGAAGCGCGTGCCGCCGACATCCGCCGCGCCCTCAAGCTCTATCGCACGGCCGACGCGCTGCTGATCGCGCTTCTGGGCGTTCTGGCGGGGCTCGTCATGCTGCATGGCTGAGAAGCCCGTCGAGGTCGAGATGGGTTTCGAGATGGCGCGCCAAGGCATCCAGCGCTTCCTCGACGCCGGCCTCGTAGTCGAGATCCGAGGCCGCACCGCCGAGCCGCTCGAGCCAGGCCGAGCGCTGCCGATCGTCGGCAAAGAGGCCGTGCATGTAGGTCCCGAAGACCTGCCCATTCGCCGAGACCGCGCCGTCCGCCCGGCCCTCGGCAAGGCGCGCGAAGGGGCGCGTGCAGTCCGGCCCGGTCGTCCGGCCCATATGCATCTCGTAGCCCTTGAAAGAAATGCCGTCCGCCGTCCGGCCTTCGGAGGGGCGCAATGTCTTTTCCGCAGATAAGACGGTCGCGACATCGAGAAGGCCGAGGCCTTCCACCGTGCCCGGCGGGCCCTCGATCCCGTCCGGGTCGGAAATCGTGCGGCCGAGCATCTGGAAGCCGCCGCAAAGGCCCACGACAAAACCGCCGCGCCGCAGATGCGCGCGAATATCGATGTCGAACCCGGCTTGTTGGAGCGCCGCGAGATCGGAGATGGTGGATTTCGAACCGGGCAGGAGGACGAGCGCGGCATTGCCCGGGAGCGCCGTGCCCGGCCACACGCGCAGCAGCTCGACCTCCGGCTCGGCCTCCAGCGGATCGAGATCATCGAAGTTCGAGATATGCGGCAGGATCGGCACGGCGATCCTGATGCGGCCCTTGCCCTCGCGCGGGATGTGCTTTTGCGTCAGCGCCAGCGCGTCCTCCGCCGGAAGCCGCCGCGCCTGATCGAAAAAGGGGATAAGCCCGAAGGGTGCCCAGCCGGTCAACCGCGCGATCTCTTCCATCCCCGAGGAGAACAGGGCCGGATCGCCGCGGAAGCGGTTGACGATGAAGCCGCGGATGAGTGCGGCGTCGGCCGGATCAATCACGTGTTTCGTGCCGACGAGGCTGGCGATCACGCCGCCACGGTCGATGTCGCCGATCAGCACGACGGGCAGGCCTGCCGCCCGCGCGAAACCCATATTGGCAATGTCGTTTGCCCGCAGATTGGTCTCCGAGGCACTGCCGGCGCCTTCCACCAGCACGAGGTCGGCTTCCGCCTTGAGACGGCGGAAGCTGTCGAGCACGTCGCCAAGCAGATCCGCCTTCATCGACTGGTACGCGGCGGCCCCGGCGGTGGCGAGGACCCTGCCGCGCACCACGACCTGGGCGCCCACCTCGCTCTGCGGCTTCAAAAGCACCGGGTTCATGTGGACGCTCGGTTCCACCCGTGCCGCACGCGCCTGGAGCGCCTGCGCCCGGCCGATCTCCCCGCCGTCGACCGTCACGGCGGCATTGTTCGACATGTTCTGCGGCTTGAACGGACGGACAATGAGGCCCCGGTCGGCGAAGGCGCGGCAAAGCCCGGCGACGATCAGCGACTTGCCGACATCCGAGCCTGTGCCCTGAAACATCAGCGCGGGCATGGGCGCCTCGCGTGGGAGAACCAACAAGACGTGCCGGCGCCCCTACGCACCTTCGCCGTCATCCCGGCCAAGGGAGCGGAGCTTCCGGGAGCCAGGGTCCATTCCGTGACCTTCCCGCGTTCCGGAATGGATCCCGGACAGCCTCCGCTTCGCTGCGGCTTCCGGGATGACGAGGATACATGGGAGCGCACCGGCATTTCCGTCTATGCACCTTGAGGCCTAAAACTCGATCCCCTGCTGCGCCTTCACGCCGGCGCCGAAGTGGTGCTTCACCTGGCCCATCTCGGTGACGAGGTCGGCCGCTTCGATGAGCTGCGGCTTGGCATTGCGCCCGGTCACGACGACGTGGAGGTCCGCCCGGCGGGCCTGAAGCCCTTCCACGACCGCGTCCAGGTCGAGATAGTCGTAACGCAAGGCGATGTTGAGCTCGTCGAGGATGACGAGGCCGAAGGCGGGGTCGGCCATCAGCTCCTTGGCCTTCCCCCAGGCCCGCTCGGCGGCGGCGATGTCGCGCTTCAGATCCTGTGTCTCCCAGGTGAAGCCTTCGCCCATGGCGTGCCATTCCACCTGATCGCCGAAACGGGCGAGGGCGTCTTTCTCACCCGTATGCCAGGCGCCCTTGATGAACTGCACGACCCCGACGCGCCGGCCATAGCCCAACATTCTCAGCGCCAGGCCGAAGGCGGCGGTGGACTTGCCCTTGCCCGGCCCGGTGTTGACGATCAGGAGACCCTTCTCGATCTTCTTTTCCGCAACTTCCGCGTCCTGCACCGCCTTGCGCTTGGCCATCTTGACCTTGTGGCGTTCTGCATCCTTGTCTTCGATCTCGTGCATGTCACTTCACCTTCATCGGCAGGCCGGCGACCGTGAAGACCACGCTTCCGGCCCCGGCCGCGACCTTTTGGTTCAGGCTTCCCGCCGCGTCGCGAAAGCGCCGGGCGAGCGGGTTTTCCGGCACAATGCCGAGCCCCACCTCGTTGGAGACGACGACCCACGGTCCGCGCGGGTTTTTCAGCGCCGCGACGAGCCGGCCGCATTCCGCCTCGACGTCCCGTTCTGCCAGCATGACGTTGGTCAACCAGAGCGTCAGGCAGTCAACGAGCACCGGCTGGCCGTCCGGAACGTCGGCGAGCGCCTCAGGCAACGCGAGAGGAGCCTCAATGGCCCGCCAATTTCCCCCGCGCCGGCTGCGATGCTCGGCTATGCGTGCCTGCATCTCCCCGTCGAAGGCCTGCGCCGTCGCGATATAGGTCCAGGGCGCGGGACAGGCTTCGATGAGGGCCTCGGCGTGGCGGCTCTTGCCGGAGCGTGCGCCGCCGAGGACCAGGGTGAGGTGCCCCTCAGGCAAGGCTGCTTCGCGCCGTGCCCAGCCCTTCGGCAAAGCGCGTCCGCAGGAAGCCGGCAGCACCGCCCAGAATCACCCAGAAGACGAGGTTCGTCATCGTCACCGCCACGACGAAGCGCTGATGCAAATCCGCTGGAACATTGGTTTCGTGCGTCACCGGCTGCGGCGCGCCGACGATGTGGAGGGCTATGATCAGACCCACGCCGAGCACGGCCAGCAGCGGATTGCGTCCGAAGGCGATCAGCGCCAGGCCGACCGCGGTGGCACCGGCGGTGGCGACCCACCAGAACTGGCGCGCGAAGAGATCGGCGGCGGGCATGCCCGGCAGTTCCGGCGGCAGGCCAAGGCCCGGCGCGAGCGTGAAGACCGAGAAGCCGGCAAAGCCCCAGACGAGCCCCTGCCGCCAGCCGCCGATACCGCCGGCAATCTCCGAGACTGCGATCAGCAGCAGGCCGATGCCGATACCGGTGACGATGTTGGCGAGCCCGGTGTAGAAGGTCCGCTCCGCACCGTCGGCCGGCGCCCAGGCGTCCTCGCCGTGATGGTGGTCGTTCGCGGCCACGCCGTCGTGGGCGTGCTCGCTGCCATGGTCATGCGCAGGCACCGCGGCCGATTCGTAGGTTTCGGCCTCGAGGATCAGCGGCACGGTGAAAAAGCTCTGCAGCCCCGTCATCACGATGCCGGCAAACAGACCGGCGATCGCGGCGAGGAACACCGCATTCCTGAAAACAGACATGATATCGGCCTTTTTACGCTCAGTGGCAGGGGAAGGCCATGGAGTGGCGGTAGTCGTGTCCGGCGTTGTGGACAACGTCCATCTGGGCAAAGCCGGCGAAGCCGACAATGAAAAGCCCCAGAAAGCCGGTCATCAGGAGCGGGAGAACGCGCGCTTTCGCCGATTCGGCGGGAAATGTCGTGGAAGCTGTCATCGTCAATCCTTTCGCCCTCCGCCCGAGGGCATTCCAGGTTTCGTTTCCGCCGGCGGCAGGTCTCCTGGCTCGCGGGTCTCGGCTTCGCCCGCCTTCCCAAAGCCTTGAAAGCTCCAGTGGCGCTCGGGCTGAGCTCGCCGCTCACAGTTGCGGGGGCAGCCGCGGATCAGGGCCTGGCCCCTACCGCGTTCCCTCTCTCGTCCCCAAGGGGAACCGACGACGCGCCAGACCTTAGCTGAAATGCGCGCGCGGGCAAGGACGAATTTTCGTCCCGTCTGTGATCCCGGCAGGCGCGCACAGCGCATGTGCTTTCGCGCGTTGACAGCGCCGTCGTGCCGGCTCTAAATGGCCGCCGACGGTTCTCGCGTCCTTCCGGACGGGAGCTAAGAGGGAATGCGGTGCGCCTTCGGGCAATTCCGCAGCTGTCCCCGCAACTGTAAGCGGAGAGCCCTTCGCCACAAGGCCACTGAAAGCCCGGCCGGGCATTCGGGAAGGCGGCGGAAGGCGGTGATCCGTGAGCCAGGAGACCTGCCGTCGTGATTGTGAACGCCTACCGCCCGGCGGGTGACCCGGGCAAAGGATGCGACTTTGAAAAGCGACTTTCCAGAACCGGCGGATTCTTCTTCCACCAGCGATTTCTGCGAACCGGACCCGCTCGAGGCGGTGACCGTCGTCGTGTGCAGCTCGTGCCGGCGTCCGGGAGACGGCGACGATGTGCCCCGCCCGGGCAGCCGGCTTGCCAGGGAGGCGGCCCGGGCCGGCGCGGAAGGCGGTG
>NZ_JBHSUM010000231.1:0-4717 GCF_042660605.1 Nitratireductor sp. GCM10026969 | reverse complement strand
TTCGCCTATCCCTCGCGGCCGGACAGCGCGGCGCTGCACGGGCTGTCCTTCGACGTCGCGCCGGGCGAGACGGTGGCCATCGTCGGCCCGTCCGGTGCGGGCAAGAGCACGATCTTTTCGCTCCTCCTGCGCTACTACGATCCGGCAGGGGGCGCGGTGCTGGTGGATGGTGTGGACCTCAGGCAGGCCGACCCGCGCGCCGTGCGCGAGCGCATGTCCATCGTTCCGCAGGACGTGACCATTTTCGCGGCTAGCGCGGCCGAGAACATCGCCTTCGGCCGGCCGTCTGCGACGCGGGCGGAGGTGGAGGCGGCGGCGAAGGCCGCGCTCGCGCACGACTTCATCATGGCGCTGGAAAACGGCTACGAGACGCAAGTCGGCGAGCGCGGCGTGATGTTCTCCGGCGGCCAGCGCCAGCGCGTGGCGATCGCACGCGCGATCCTGCGCAACGCGCCGATCCTGCTCCTCGACGAGGCGACCTCGGCGCTCGACACCGAAAGCGAAACCCTGGTTCAAAGGGCGCTCGAGGGCCTGATGCAGGGCCGCACGACGCTGGTCGTGGCGCATCGTCTTGCCACCGTCCTGAAGGCCGACCGCATTCTCGTGATGGAGGGCGGCCGGATCGTCGAGGAAGGCGATCATGCCGATCTCGTTCGCCAGGGCGGCATCTATGCGCGGCTCGCCAGCCTGCAGTTCGAGGCCGGGGCGGACGTGTTTCGCGGCGCCGCGGCGGAATAGGCGAGGGGGCAGACACCGCACGCTCTCGCGGCCGCCGATGCACAGGTTACCAAAAAGGACGCGGTGGTCCCGTGGTGTCCGGATAACCCGCCGGTGGTGCCTTCAGCCCCGCTTGCGCGCCGCCAGCGTCCTCAGCCGCAGCGCATTGAGGCGGATGAAGCCGGCGGCGTCCTTCTGGTCGTAGGCGCCGTGGTCGTCCTCGAAGGTGACCAGCGCGTCGGAGTAGAGCGACTTGCCGGAGCGGCGACCCGTGACGATGACATTGCCCTTGTAGAGCTTCAGCCGCACCTCGCCCTCGACGTCCTCCTGGCTCCTGTCGATCAAGGCCTGTAGCATCTCGCGCTCGGGAGAGAACCAGAAGCCGTTGTAGATGAGCTCCGCATAGCGCGGCATCAGCTCGTCCTTCAGGTGGGCAGCGCCGCGGTCGAGGGTGAGCGATTCGATCGCACGGTGCGCGGCGATGAGGATCGTGCCGCCGGGGGTCTCGTAGACGCCGCGCGACTTCATGCCGACGAAGCGGTTCTCCACCAGATCGAGGCGGCCGATGCCGTTGTCGCGGCCGAGATCGTTGAGGGCGGCCAGAAGGGTTGCCGGCGACATCGCCTTGCTGTCGAGCGAGACGGCGTCGCCGCGCTTGAAGCCAATGGTGATCTCGGTCGGCTGGTCCGGCGCGTCGAAGGGCGAGACGGTGCGCTGATGCACGTATTCGGGCGGCTCCGACCACGGGTCTTCCAGCACTTTGCCCTCGGATGAGGAGTGCAGGAGGTTGGCATCGACCGAGAACGGCGCCTCGCCCTGCTTGTCCTTCGGCACGGGGATCTGGTGTTGCTCGGCGAAGTTGATGAGGTCCGTGCGCGACTTGAAGGTCCAGTCGCGCCACGGCGCTATAACCTTGATATCCGGATTGAGCGCGTAGGCCGACAGCTCGAAGCGCACCTGGTCGTTGCCCTTGCCGGTAGCGCCGTGGGCGATCGCGTCGGCGCCGGTCTCGGCGGCGATCTCGACCAGCCGTTTTGAGATCAGCGGCCGGGCGATCGAGGTGCCGAGCAGGTAGGTGCCCTCATAAAGCGTGTTGGCGCGGAACATCGGAAAGACGAAGTCGCGGGCGAACTCCTCGCGCAGATCCTCGATGTAGATCTCCTTGATGCCCAGCATCTCGGCCTTCTTGCGCGCCGGCTCGAGCTCATCGCCCTGGCCGAGATCGGCGGTGAAGGTGACCACCTCGGCGCTGAGCTTCGTCTGCAGCCATTTCAGGATGATCGAGGTGTCGAGCCCGCCCGAATAGGCGAGAACGACCTTCTTTACGTCTTTGTGCGTCGCCATGCTCTTTTCCGATGGTGCAAAGCCCGGCGCGGCCGGGCCCGAAATTGCGCCGCACTATTATCAGGAAAAGCGAGAGGAGCAAGGCCGGGCGGTTCGGCTTGGCCTCTTCCCGACCGGCAGGGCCGGCGGCTACTGGCAGTTCTGGATGGAGTCGAGCGCGGCGGAAATGCCGAGGAGGGAGAAGGTGTAGCGGGTGGTGTTACCGCGGGCGGAGGTGGCCTCCACCTTCATGTCGGCGCCGGCTTTCATCGCCGAGACGAGCGCCGGCTCCTCGGCCGCGTTCTCGAGCCAGGCCGAGCTGTCCTGGGTGAACATGGTGAAGGAGCGGTCGTCGACGGACACCGTCACCTTGGAATCTTCCCGGAGACTGTAGCCGGCGATGAACTGGGGCTCATAGGCAACGTTCTGCCCGGGCTTCTGGCTGACGAAGAAGAAGATGTCGCCGTGGTCCAGGCTGGAGGGCTCCTTGCTTTTCGGGACGCTCATCACATAGCAGACCTTGCCGTTGTCGGACTGGTAGCTGTAGGTGCCCCAGTCACGGTGCTGGCCGACAGCCGTGGCCTGCGCGAAGGCCGGTCCGGAAACCGCGACGGCGCAAACCAGAAGAAGCGATGAGAGAATTCCACGCATTGTCCTGACCGTTCGTTTGTCTGCTGAGTCCTGAAGCGCACGAGTCTGATTGCTTCAGTTTTATTTAATTTTGGTTACCAAAGGGTGATGCCGCCGGAGAAACCGCCGTTTTTCGTTTGGATGGGCCACCGGCGCGACCCTGTACCCCGATGCGACTTTGAATCGGAGAAAAAGGCGAGAGTTTGACTCTCTGCCTGAAGCGGAGGGACGGCCGGTGCACAGCCCGGCCGCAGACCGTTCCGGCAGGGGCTCAGAGTTCGCCGATATCCTCCAGCGCCCGCCTGGCCGCTTCGCGGTGTGCAGGAGTGATGTGGGCACGGACGGTGCCGAGCGCGGCCATGAGCACCGCGATGTCGTCGGTAAAGCCGAACCCCACGAAGAAATCCGGAATCGTGTCCAGCGGCAGGATGAAGTAGGCGAGCGCCGCGAGGAGGGTGCCGCGCACCCGTGCGGGCGTTTCCCGATCGAGCGCGCAGTAGTACCCGGCGACCACCTCGTCCATGAACGGGATCTGGCGCGCGGCCTTCCTGGCGGTGTGCCAGAAGCGGTGGCGTATCCGTTCCTCGCGGTGGCGGTTCTCGCCACCGCCGGCGGGGGTCAGAATGGCGTTGATCTGTGTGTTTTCCATGGGTTTGCCTCGCCACCACATATGGTTGGCGAACCGTCTTTGTGCAACGGGGGCATGTTTGAAGATCGCCGGAAGCCGGCGCGCGGATCGCGGCCGTGCGCTCCGCAGTCACAGAAAAGACGCAAGGATCGGCTGCGTAGAAGGAGATCGATGCAGAATTCTTCTGTGTAGGCGCAAAAATCTGATATCCAAGGCAAGGACATTGCACTGTGACGGTGCTACCTTCGCGCCGGGATAACCGCGGTGGAAAGCGGCACAACAAGGTCGACGGGGCTTCACGGGCGTAATAAGCTCATCCTTGAACGGCCTGGGGAATAAGAACAAGGAATGCGTCTTCGCGGCGACATTCCAGGGGAGTACCGCAGGATATGGACTATTTTCTCCAGCAGCTTATCAACGGGCTGACGCTGGGTTCGATCTATGGCCTCATCGCCATCGGCTATACGATGGTGTACGGCATCATCGGCATGATCAACTTCGCCCACGGCGACATCTTCATGATCGGCGCCTTCATTTCGCTTGCCGTCTTCCTGGTGCTGACCAGCGTCTTCGGTTTCGCCTTCCTGCCGGTCGTGCTGCTGATCGTGCTGATCGTGGCGATGCTGTTCACTTCCGCCTGGGGTTGGACGGTCGAGCGGCTTGCCTACCGGCCCTTGCGCGGCTCCTTCCGCCTGGCGCCGCTGATCACCGCCATCGGCATGTCGATCGTGCTGCAGAACTTCGTGCAGATCACGCAGGGTGCGCGCGTCAAGCCGTTGCCGCCGCAGATCCAGGGTGGCGTCACGCTTATGGAGGGATCCGGCGTTATCGGCGACATCGTGGTGCGGCTTTCCTATATGCAGATGATCATCATCGTCATGACGGTGGTGCTGATGGCGGCCTTCACGCTGCTGATCAACCGCACCGCGCTCGGCCGCGCGCAGCGGGCCTGCGAGCAGGACCGCAAGATGGCCGCCCTTCTCGGCGTCAATGTCGACCGTACCATCTCGCTGACCTTCGTGATGGGTGCCGCGCTCGCCGCGGTGGCCGGCCTGATGTTCCTGCTTCTCTACGGCGTCCTCGATTTCTACATCGGCTTCCTGGCCGGCATCAAAGCCTTCACGGCGGCCGTGCTCGGCGGTATCGGCTCGCTGCCCGGCGCCATGCTGGGCGGGCTCTTGATCGGGCTGATCGAAGTCTTCTGGTCCGGATATTTCTCGGTCGAATACAAGGATGTCGCGGCCTTTTCCATTCTCGCCATCGTGCTGATCTTCCTGCCCTCCGGGCTGCTCGGCAAACCTGAAGTGGAGAAGGTGTGATGACGGGATCGGATACGGGGATGCCGGCATCCACTCAGAAGCCGGTCGGCGCGCAGGCGGAACGCGAGGCGCGGGCGGCGGCGCCGCGCACGATCCGGGC
>NZ_JBHSUM010000230.1:0-4799 GCF_042660605.1 Nitratireductor sp. GCM10026969 | reverse complement strand
GGCCCGCCAGCGCTCGGCGCCGCCGCCCTCGCCGGGCACGACGATGCGCGCGACCCCGAGACGCACATCCGTCGGGATCTGTTCCGACTGGCGGAAGTAGCTGCGCGCCACTTCCTCCAGGTCGGAACCGTCGAGTTCAACGACGCCCTGATAGCGCTGCATATAGGCGCCCTGATCGATGGTCAGCGCCAGGACGCCGGTGCCGAGCAGCGCCGCGGGTGAATCCGCGCCCTCGGCCGTCGCCTGCTGCAGGCGTTCGTCGTCGAAATGCGCATAGGCGCGTACGGAGCCGGGCGTGGCGAAGTCGGCCACCAGCATGTCGACCGGCCCGTCCGAGCGGGTCTGGACAATGAACTTGCCGTCGAACTTCAGCGCGCTGCCGAGCAGCACGGTCAGCACGACCACCTCGGCCAGAAGCCGCGCGACCGGCTCGGGATAGGCGTGCCGGTCCAGGATCTGGTCCAGCATCGGTCCGACCTGCACGGCACGTCCGCGCACGTCGAGCGCGTCCACGTCGAAGGGCACGACGTGGTCGTCGCCGGCGAAGCCGAACTCTCCCAGCTTGATGCTCTGCTCGCTCACGAGGTAAGGCACCAGACGAGTATCGACTTTTGCGCGTGAAGACGGTTTTCGGCCTCGTCGAAGACCACCGAGTGCGGGCCGTCGATCACGCCGTCGGTCACCTCCTCGCCGCGGTGGGCGGGCAGGCAATGCATGAACAGGGCGTCCTTGCGGGCGTGCTGCATCAATTCCTCGTTTACCTGATAGGGCTGGAAGACGTTGTGACCGCGGGCGCGGTGTTCCTGCCCCATCGAAACCCATGTGTCGGTGAAAACGCAATCGGCCTCGCGCACCGCCTCGGGGGCGGAATGCGTCAGCGTTACGCGGCCACCATTCGCTTTCGCCCACTCTAGATAGTGACGATCGGGCTCGCTTCCAGGCGGGGTCGCCACGTTGAGCCGGAAACCGAATCGCGCGGAAGCTTCCACCAGCGAATGCAGGACGTTGTTGCCGTCGCCGCTCCAGGCGAAGAGCCGGTCCTTGACGCTGCCGCGATGCTCCTCGAACGTCATCAGATCGGCCATGATCTGGCAGGGATGCGTGTCGTCCGTCAGCCCGTTGATGACGGGCACGGTGGCATTCTCCGCCAGCTCGATCAGGCGCTCGTGGCTCGTGGTGCGGATCATGATCGCGTCGACATAGCGTGACAGGACCTTGGCCGTGTCGGCGATGGTCTCGCTGCGGCCGAGCTGCATTTCCGTGCCCGTCAGCATGATCGTTTCGCCGCCGAGCTGGCGCATGCCGACGTCGAAGGAAACGCGGGTACGCGTAGAGGGCTTGTCGAAGATCATCGCCAAGGCCTTGCCGACGAACGGCCTGTCGAGCGCGCCCGCCTTCAGCCTGTCCTTGCGCGTGCGCGCGTCATCGAGCATGGAGCGCAGGTCTGCGGTCGAGACGGTGGCGATGTCGATGAAATGACGCGGTGTCGTCATGCCTGGCTCTTCTCCCCTGCGGCCGGCAGAATCTCCTCCGCGCTGCCCGTCGTGACCGCCTGCATGGCGGTGCGTATGCGCCCGAGCGCCTCGTTGACCTCGTCGTCGCTCACATTGAGCGGGGGCAGGAGACGCAGCACGTTCTCGCCGGCTGGCGCGCACAGGAACTTCTCCTCCCGCAAGGCGCCCTGAAGCACGGCATTGCGGATCTTGCAGCGAATGCCCAGCATCAGCCCCTCGCCCCGGATTTCCTCGACGATATCGGGGAACTCGTCGGCGAGCGCGGCGAGCCCCTGCTTGAGCAGCAATCCCTTGCGGGCGACCTCTTCGAGGAAACCCTCCTCCAGAATGATGTCGAGCACGGCGTTGCCGACCGCCATCGCCATGGGATTGCCGCCGAAGGTGGTGCCGTGCACGCCTGGCGTCATGCCCTTGGCGGCCTCTTCCGTCGCCAGGCAGGCCCCCATGGGGAAACCGCCACCGATGCCTTTTGCGATGGCCGCAATGTCCGGCTCGATCCCGGCCCACTCATGCGCCAGCAGCTTGCCGGTGCGCCCGACGCCGCTTTGCACCTCGTCGAGAACGAGGAGCAGGCCGTGCCTGTCGCACAGTTCGCGCAGCTTGCGCATGGATGCCAGGGACAGCCGGCGAATGCCGCCCTCGCCCTGGACGGGCTCGACGAGAATGGCCGCCGTGTCCGGCGTGATGGCTTTTTCCACCGCCTCCATGTCGCCGAAAGGCACCTGGTCGAAGCCTTCCACCGCGGGACCGAAGCCTTCCAGATATTTCTTCTGGCCACCCGCGGCGATGGTCGCCAGCGTGCGGCCGTGGAAGGCGCCCTCGAAGGTGATGATGCGGATGCGGTTCTCCGCGCCGTTGACGAAATGATAGCGCCGCGCCGTCTTGATCGCACATTCGAGAGCCTCGGCGCCGGAATTGGTGAAGAAGACGCGGTCGGCGAAGGTGTTCTGCGCCAGCCGTTCGCCCAACTTCTGCTGGCCGGGAATCTCGTAGAGGTTGGAAACGTGCCACAGTCGCCCCGCCTGGCCGACGAGCGCGGCCACCAGATGCGGGTGGGCATGTCCGAGTACGTTGACGGCGATGCCCGCGGCGAAGTCCAGATAGCGCGTGCCGTCCGCCGTAATCAGCCATGAGCCCTCGCCACGCTCGAAGGCGAGGGGGAGGCGAGCATAGGTGTCGTAAAGCGCCGGGCTGCCCATGATTTTACTCCGAAGCGCCTGCAGGGTGCGGCCGGGGCATGCCGCTGGCAGGCCGATGAAATCAAAATGCCGCCCGAGGGGCGGCACACGGGTTTATATCAGGGTTTTCCGGCAGGAAGTCAACGAAAGACGCGGGCGCGCACGGTCGACGGGGTCGCGCCGGCGGGGGCGGCCCATATTCGTCCAAGTTGGGGAAAACCCTGGAAAGAGATTCGCGGCGCCTGCCGGACTCTTGTCAGCGAGTCAACCGATAATGTAGTTTAACCAGCGTAACGACTAGATTTCGTGCGGCGGACCATCCTACCTGCGTATATGTGGTGTCTTCCCGGCTGGAGCTGGGCGGAGACCTACCCGGATTCCGCCCGCGTGCACAGGAGCACGTCCTCATGAACTGGACCGACGAGCGTGTCGAGCTGTTGAAAAAGCTTTGGGCGGAGGGTCTGAGTGCCAGTCAGATCGCGGCGCAGCTGGGCGGCGTCAGCCGCAACGCGGTCATCGGCAAGGTGCACCGGCTGAAGCTTTCCAGCCGCGGCCGCGCCACTTCCACGGCCCCGCGGCAAAAGACGTCGGGTTCGAGCGGCGGCGGCACGCGCCGGCAGCAACGCAGCTCGCGGCCGGTCGCCACCTCCGTGGGCGCCACCGCGCTCAAGGTGCGCTTCGAGGAGGATGCCGTCGCCTATCAGGATCTTCGGCCCGTCGAGGATGTGGTGGTGCCGATCTCGCGCAACCTCCAGCTCGTGGAACTGACGGAGCGCACGTGCAAATGGCCGAACGGCGATCCGCTGGAGACCGATTTCAGCTTCTGCGGCAACGATACCGGAGAGACCGGTCCCTATTGCACATTCCATTCCAGGCTTGCCTATCAGCCGGCGGGCGAACGCCGGCGAACCCGACAGGGGCGGGGATGACCGCGGGGTAGGGGAGAAACTGAGGCGGCAGCGCTGATGCGCATGCCGCCTCTTTTTTTGCGCCGAAGGAACGGCCAGCCGGCGTGCGTGTGCCCTTTGAAGAGCTTGTCTGAACCATTGACGCCGCTTTCATCGGCGGCGAGACATGCCGGCGCATGCAGTTGAAGGCCGACATCGAAAAGCCACCACGCATACCCGCCCGTGTCTGGCGGATCGCCGCCGTGACCGGCGCCGGCGCGTTCATGGCCATGCTCGATTCCACCGTGGCCAATCTCGCGCTGGAGACCATCCGCGCAGATCTCGGCGCGACATTGCCGGTCGTACAATGGGTGGCGAGCGGGTATCTCATCGCGCTTGCCGTATCCCTTCCGGCGACGGGCTGGCTCGGCGCTCGCTTCGGCTATGGCCGGGTCTGGGCGGCATCGCTGCTGATTTTCGTCGCGGCGTCCGTCTTGTGCGCGCTGGCGCCCGGGCCATCAAGCCTCATCGCCGCCCGTTTCATCCAGGGGCTCGGCGCCGGACTGATGGTGCCTGCCGGCCAGGCGGTGATCGGTGCCACTGCCGAGCGGAACCAGCTCGGCCGCCTCATGGGCGTGCTCGGCTTTGTCGTCGCACTCGGTCCGGCGCTCGGCCCTGCGGTGGGCGGATTCCTGCTCGAGGCGGTCTCGTGGCGCTGGTTGTTCTGGATCAACGTGCCGATCGGGCTGGCCGCCCTCTTGGCCGCGCGCGGGCTGGTCCCGCCGGGCGCGCGGGACACTGAACGCACACTCGATCTCCACGGGCTGGCGTTTCTCGTTTTCGGACTTCCCCTGCTGCTTTATGCAGCCACGAAGACCGGCACCGACAAAATCTCGATAGGCCTGGTGACGGCCTGCCTGCTCGGCGCCGGCCTTGTTGCGGCGTTCGTGGTTCACGCCCTGCGGATGCGCCACCCCCTCATCGACTTCAAGCCGATCCGCCGGCCGGCTTTCGCGGCGGCCGTGGCGACGGCGGGGCTGACGGGCGTCAACATGTATGGCGGCCTGTTGCTCGTTCCGCTCTATCTCCAGCTGCCCGCTGCCCAGGGCGCCGGTGAAACGGGGTTGATGCTGCTTGCCATGGGCCTCGGCTCGGCCTTCGTCCTGCCGGTCGCCGGCACGCTGACCGACCGTCACGGCCCCGGCCTGGTGGCGCTCGCG
>NZ_JBHSUM010000229.1:0-4882 GCF_042660605.1 Nitratireductor sp. GCM10026969 | reverse complement strand
CGGGTGCGCTTGGCGGCGTCGACGCGCTTTCGGCGGCCGCTCTCCTGCCGCTGGATTCGGTCGAGCATACCATCGTCAAGCCGCCGGAAGCGTGGCGGGGCACGCAGGCGGAAAGCCTCGTCGACCTCGCCCGCGTGGAGGACGCCGTCACCTTCTTTCAGGGGAGCGCCAGGCAGGCGGCGGACCGCTTTCCGCAGAATGCCAACGTCGCCGTCATTTCGGCGCTCGCCGGCATCGGGCTCGACCGGACGCGCGTCCTGCTCGTCGCCGACCCGACGGCACAGCGCAATTCGCATGAACTGCGCGCTGCAGGCGCTTTCGGCACACTGCATGTACGGCTGGAAAACGAGCCGCTGGCCACCAATCCGAAATCCTCAGAGATGACGGCGCTCAACCTGGCGCGTCACCTCGAAGCGCGGATCGCGCCGCTGGTGCACTGAACTTTCATCCATCCGAGACCATTGCGTCACGCATCATTCCCGTTTGGGGGTGGCAATTAATGTATTCGTAAAATTGGTCGCTTGCGTTGAACACGGAGACTTCGTGATAGAGCCGAAGCTTCGATAAATCAGCGGCGACACGGAAGAAGGTGGTGAATATCCGAAGGTGTGTGGGGTGCGCTTCCGCCCAGCGCTCAAGCAAATCAAGTGACCGCCAGTGGCCTATGTTGTAGCTCTTTTCCAACCGGGAGCCGTCGAGGTCGATATATTGCACATATCTGTTGCTGTAGCAGCCGACCTCCTTGCCGTTGTCGCGGAGGAAATCCATGCCGGCTCGAAGTGTCGGCTCGATTTTTCGGAGATAAAGATCGCGCTCATCCCCCTCCGTCTCCGCCCAATCCTGGCCTGATCGGATGAGCGCGATATTGTCGTGCCCACGGATGATCACCCGTCCCTGGCTTTGCGGGTTGCCTTCAACGATTTCAAGCTTGCCGGACGGCTGCATCCTGTCGGTTTGGGAAATCGGAAATCGGTCGCGCATCGAGCCCCAATAGCCATGTTCCTGGACTTCGTCGCTGATACCGTCCATGATTGCACCGACGCCGGGCAACTGTTCCCTGAAGGCGTAAAGGGTTTCGAACTGCTCTGCGCGAGGGGCCACGATCTCTCGGAAATAGCCAACCTCCTCCTGCAGCCGATCCTCCGATTCCCACCGGCCGGACACCACCGGCGAAGACAGCCATCGCTTGTATGCGTTCGGATCGCGCCAGTAGCCAACAGCCATCAAATTCTCGTATCCGTGGGCATCCTGGTGGCATGTCAGGTCATAGTGGCCGGGTCCGTCAGGGAGGGCGAAATCGCTGACGATGCGACGCAGCGCGGCCATCGCCATCTCTTCTTTTTCCGCGCCGAGATACTGAACCCCAAAGTAACCCATCACGACCTGACAGAGATCTTCCTTTGCTCTGGCGACCCACATGGGGAATGGCGGTTCGTAATCGTCGGCTACGCGGCGTGAAAGTGCTCTTGGGCATTGAAGATGTTTGTCGATTGCGGATTCCATCGTTCCTCTCCGAGACCTGGCTGATGTGGTCGCAACGGCACCACCTGAAGATGATGACCAGCCGTGCAGACGAGACGGTATTACAGCTTAAAGTTTAGATCAATCTGCCTGGTATATATGTCTGGTTTTGGCCCGACAGGTGTTTTTTCGAGAGCTTGCGCGGGTCGGTCTGCCCTGTTCACAAGGATCCAATCACGCCGGTGGAGCCGTCAAGCACCAGCAGCAATCCCCGGCAAGTGGTGCTCGCGGCTATGCACCAACGCGAGCCGGAAGCTGCGCAAAGCGGCAGATCTGACCTCTGGCCACGCATTTTCATTCAGATTTTTTATATATGAACTTGAAAATTACGTATGAATAATCCATTCTGAGTGATAGGGGAGGAGCGGCGTCAGGAAGTTGTCGCTTTCTGCATATGCTTTTCGATGGCTGTCACTCCCTCCACGAACTGGACACGGGATTGGGAAGAGTTATGCGAAATATGATGCGTTTGCTCATTGGTGCGGGAACGTTGGCCTTCGCCGCCACGCCGGCGCTAGCACAGATCGAGTTACGACTGGCGACCGTCTCATCGACCGGCGAGCCGATCTACGAAGCGATGGAGTTCTTCGTCGAGGCGGTGGAGGAGAAGGTCGGAGACGCGGTCACCATCACGATCCATCCCAACGGCGAGCTCGGCAGCAACCAGGAGGTCTACGAGCAGGTCAAGATCGGCGCGCCGGTCATCCAGAACTCCGATCCGGGTTATCTGTCCGATTACGTGCCGGACTTCGGCATTCTGAACGGCCCCTATCTCCTGTCGGACCCGCGCGATTTCTCCAAGATCCTGAAGTCCGACCTTTTTGCCGGGATGAAGGACGATCTGCGCGGGAGCGCGGGATTCGAGCTGCTTGCGACCAACTGGTTTTTCGGCGCCCGGCACGTCATCTCCGACCGCGAGATCCGCACGCCCGCCGACATGGAGGGCCTGACGATCCGCGTGCCGCCGAACACGATGTGGATCGAGACCATCGAGGCCATGAACGGCCGCGGCGTGCAGCTCGCCTGGCCGGAGGTCTATACCGGCCTGTCGACCGGCGTCGTTAAGGCCGCCGAGGCGCCGCTTGCCGCGCTCCATGCCTCGAAGCTCTACGAGCCGGCCAAGACCGTCTCGATGACCGGGCATTTCAAGGCTTTTGTCGGCCTCGTCATGAATGCCGACCTGTTCGCCTCCTTCCCGCCGGAGGTGCAGGAGGCGCTGACCCGGTCGGCCATCGAGGCCGGCGACTACATGACGGACCTCGTCATCGCTTCCGAAGAGGACTATGCCGGCAAGCTTGAGGCCGAGGGCGTGACCATCGTGCGCGATGTCGACGAGGCGGCGTTCCGGCAGGCCACCGAATCGGTCTACGGGGCCTTTCCCGACTGGACGCCGGGCCTCTACGAGAGGGTATCGGAGATCCTCGCGGACTAGCCGGACCCAAGGGAGAGCGCGTATCCGCCGCTCTCCCATTTTCCCGATCAGGAAGGATGATGCGCATGCTGCGGCGCGGAGCGGCAAATCTCGACCTGGGGGTGGCCTGTCTTGCACTGGTGGTGGTGGTTATCAGCGTGGCCTGGGGCGTGCTGACGCGCTACGTCGTCTCACAGCCGGCCGTATGGACGACGGAGCTGTCGTCCATCGCCTTTGCCTGGGTGGTCTTCTTCGGTGCGGCGGCGGCGATGCGGCGCGGCATGCACATCGCCATTCCGATCTTCGTCGACATGCTGCCGGCGACGGCGCGCAAAGCCGCCACGCTTCTTGCGCTCGCACTCGTGATCGGTTTTCTCGGCTATACGTTCTACCTTGCCGGCCTGCTCTCGGCACAGTCGTTCAACCGGCCTTCGCCGGTGCTGCGCATCTCCTTCGCCTATGTCTATGCGGGCATTGCGGCGGCGTTGTTCCTGATGCTGGTTCACGCAGTCCTGCAGGTCTTCGCGGTTTGGCGCAGCCCCGACGGGACCATCGCCTATCCGCCGCAGGAAGCGGGAGAAGCAGGCTAGCATGGACTATCTGCCGGTCGTCTTCCTGCTTGTGCTGCTCGCCTTCAACGTGCAGGTCGCCTTCGCGATCGGCATTGCGGCGCTGGCCTTCTTCGTCGTTTCCGGCGCGATGCCGGTCCAGGTCTTTGTCCAGCGCTTCATCGCCGCGACCCAGTCCTTTCCGCTTCTGGCCGTGCCCTTCTTCATCCTGGCCGGCGCGATCATGAACGAGGCGGGCATCACGCGCCGCATGCTCCATCTCGCCGAAACCCTGACCGGACACGTGACGGGCGGGCTGGCGCAGGTGAACATCGTCCTCAGCACACTTTTGAGCGGCATGTCGGGCTCGGCCAACGCCGATACCGCCGTGCAGTCGAAGCTCCTGGTGCCGGAGATGGCACGCCGGGGTTACGATGTCGGCTATTCCGCGGCGGTCACCGCTTCTTCCTCCATCATCGCGGCGACCATTCCCCCCGGCATCGGCCTCATCCTCTACGGCTTTCTCGCCAATGTCTCGATCGGCGCGCTGTTCCTGGCGGGCATCCTGCCCGGGCTTCTGCTCGCCACGCTGCTGATGATCGCGGCATGGGTGATCGCGCGCCGCCGCGGCTACCTGCCCTCGCGCGCAAAACGCGCCTCCTGGCAGGAGCGCGGGGAGGCATTCAAAGGCGCCTGGCTGGCGCTTCTCATCCCGGTCGGGGTGGTCGGCGGAATCCGCTTCGGCCTGTTCACCGCCACGGAAGCGGGCGCCGTCGCCGTCGTCTATTCGATCGCCGTCGGCCTTGTCTATCGTGGCTTGAGCTGGCGTTCGATTCCCAAGGTGCTTTCGCAAAGCGTGCTTGCCACGGCCGCCATCATGCTGATCATCTGCGCAGCCAACGCCTTCGGTTTCTACATGTCCTGGGTGGGCATTCCAAAGCAGGCCGCGAATTTCATCGCCGGCCTGACGGAAAACCCGGTTCTCATCCTGCTGCTCATCAATGTGCTTCTGCTTGGCGTGGGCATGCTGATCGAGGGTACGGCGGTTCTCATCCTTCTCACGCCGATCCTCGTGCCGGTGATCACGGCACTGGGCATCGACCCGGTGCATTTCGGCATCGTCATGGTGCTCAACCTCACCATCGGCGGCATGACGCCGCCGCTCGGCACCCTGATGTTCGTCGCCTGCTCGGTCACGGGCGTCTCCATCGCCAAGTTCACGCGCGAGGCCGCTCCCTTCCTGGCCGTGTTGCTGGCAGCCTTGCTGGCCGTGACCTTCATCCCGCAGATCGCGCTGTGGCTGCCCTCGCTCGGACACTGAGCGGATAAGGCGCTGCATGGAGCCTCCGTCACGGGGCCGCCGGGCCCCAGCCGGCGCAGGCGCCGCGCGCGATCCGCACGG
>NZ_JBHSUM010000228.1:0-4892 GCF_042660605.1 Nitratireductor sp. GCM10026969 | reverse complement strand
CCGGCCACGGAAAGGGAACCCGAACCGCAGCCGCAGCAGGAGGTGGCGCCGGAGCCGGCCGAGCAATCCCTGGTGGCGGAGAATGCCGAGGCCGAGAGCGTGAAGCTGCCGCAGTCGGCGCCGTTGCCGCAGGCCCGGCCGCAGCCGCCCAAGGCGCAGACCGCCAAGGCTCCGGAGCGCAAGGAGGCCGAAAAGCCGGCGCAGAAACAGCAGGCCCGCAGCGAAAAGAAGGACGACGAGCTCTTCGACGAGGTGGCCGCTCTCCTGAACAAGGAGGAAGCCTCCGGCGGCGGCGCGGAGCGCTCCACCGAACAGGCCGCGCTCGGCGGCGAGCGAACGACCACCGGCGAGACGCTGACGCAAAGCGAGATGGACGCGCTGCGCGGGCAGATCCAGCGCTGCTGGAACGTTCCCGCCGGCGCGCTCGACGCGGAAAATCTCAAGGTGTCGCTCAAATTCCGGCTCGATCCGAGCGGGGCGATCGAAGGCAGTCCGCAGATCATCGCCGGCGGCAGCGGCTCCAGCGTGGAGCGTGCGGCGGCGGAATCGGCGCGGCGTGCCATCCTCCAATGCGCTCCCTACAATCTGCCCTCAGAGAAATACAGTGCCTGGGCCGACGTCATCGTCCACTTCGATCCCACCGACATGTTCTGATGCGGAACACCGAAAGATATCCAAGAGGCTTGAAGAAATGCAGACATTCCTGAGAACAGCCCTGGCCGTGGGGGGTCTGGTCCTGGGGCTGGTCGTGCTGGCCGTGACGCCGGCGCGCGCGCTCGTGGAGATCGACGTGAATCAAGGTGTGGTCGAGCCGGTGCCGATCGCCCTGACCGATTTCCTGTCGGCCGGTGGCAAGGGGGCCGAGATCACCAGCGTCGTGGCGGCGGACCTGCGGCGTTCCGGCCTTTTCGCGCCGATCGACAAGAATGCTTTCATCGAGAAGATCTCCAATCCCGATGTCGCGCCGCGTTTCGAGGACTGGAAGGTCATTAACGCCCAGGCCGTGGTGACCGGGCGCGTGACTGAAGAGCCGGACGGGCGGCTGCGCACGGAATTCCGGCTGTGGGACATATTCGCGGGCCAGCAGCTCGTCGGCGAGCAGTTCTATGCCAACGCCAACGACTGGCGCCGCGTGGCCCACATCATCGCCGACACGATCTATGAGCAGTTCACGGGCGAAAAGGGCTATTTCGACAGCCAGATCGTTTTCATCGACGAGTCGGGGCCGCGCGACAACCGGGTGAAGCGCCTCGCCATCATGGACCAGGACGGCGCCAATTTCCGGACCCTCTCGGACGGCAGCGCGCTGGTCATGACGCCGCGTTTCTCGCCACGGCGTCAGGAACTTACCTATACGTCCTACGAAAGCGGCGAACCGCGGGTCTATCTGCTGCAGCTCGAGACCGGGCAGCGCGAGCTGATCGGCGATTTCCCCAACATGACCTTCGCACCACGGTTTTCGCCGAACGGCGACAAGGTGATTCTGAGCCTGGGGCGCGAGGACGGCAATTCCAACATCTTCACGATGGACCTGAGGACACGCACGACGACGCGGCTGACCAACACCAACGCAATCGATACGTCGCCGTCCTATTCGCCCGACGGTACGCAGATCGCCTTCACCTCCGATCGGGGCGGGCGGACGCAGATCTACGCGATGAATGCCGACGGCTCCAACCAGCACCGCATTTCCTTCGGGAACGGCAACTATTCCCAGCCCGTCTGGTCGCCGCGCGGCGATCTCATCGCGTTTACCAAGCAGACCGGCGGGGATTTCCAGATCGGGGTGATGCGCACGGACGGCTCGGGCGAGCGGATTCTTTCCACCGGGTTTCTGCTCGAGAGTCCCGCGTGGTCGCCCAACGGGCGGGTCATCCTGTTCTTCCGCCAAGATGCCGGCGCGGCCGGGCCGAAGCTCTATTCCATCGACCTGACGGGGCGTAACGAGCAACACATCCCGAGCCCCAACTTCGCGTCGGATCCGGCCTGGTCGCCGCTTCGCCAGTAGATCGCCGCCTTTCAGCCTCATTTGGCGTTACCGTTCGAATCACTGGTTTGTCGTGTTCGATTCGTAGGGGCGGCCGGTTGAAAGGCGTTAACCTTGTTCCTTGAGCGCGCGTTAACCGCATCATGGTTACTTCAGTCTTGACCAAACCCAATCGAATTGAAGGAGTGACGGCCATGCGCCGTATCGCAACTCTGGCCAGAAATCCTGCCGTTATCGCTTTCGTTGCCGCTCTGGCGATCGCCGGATGCCGTTCGAATCAGCAGGTCCCGAACACGGCGGCCGACCTCGGCCTCGGCGCGGGTGCGAATGCCGCCCAGCCCGGCTCCCGACAGGAGTTCACGGTCAGCGTCGGCGACCGCATCTTCTTCGATACCGACTCCTCGGTGGTCCGTTCGGATGCGCAGGCCACGCTCACCCGTCAGGCGCAGTGGCTGAACAGATATCCCTCCTACTCCATCACCATCGAGGGTCATGCCGACGAACGTGGCACGCGCGAATACAACCTGGCGCTGGGCGCACGGCGTGCGGCCGCCACACGGGACTTCCTCGTCGGGCAGGGCGTGGCGGCCAACCGCATCCGCACCGTCTCCTACGGAAAGGAGCGGCCGGTCGCCGTGTGCGACGACATCTCCTGCTGGTCGCAGAACAGGCGCGCCGTCACCGCGCTCGGCGGTGACGGCGAGAGCTGAGGCCGCGGGGCTTCCGGCGCTGCAGACACAATCAAAATTTGGCCGAAGTCTCGGGGCCTGTTAAAGAGAGAACGGCGGCACCGAAGTGCCGCCGTCATCATCTCTTTTCGAGAGCGAGACGGGAATGCATTTCCGAACCTATCTGAACGGCCTGGCCATCGTGGCTCTTTCGCTTGCGTTCGCGGTGCCGGGGCACGCGGCCCTTCTGCCGCGCGCCGATGATCTTGGTCATGGGGGCACGGCAGACTCCCTGAAAGACCGGCGCGGCGCGCCCGTCATCCTGGCCCAGGCGGCCGACCCAAGGGTTTCCAACCTCGAGGAAGAACTGCGGCGCCTGAACGGCCGTGTCGAAGAACTCAACTTCCAGATCCTCCAGATGCAGGATCAGATCCGGCGCATGCAGGAGGACAACGAGTTCCGCTTCCAGCAACTCGAGGAGAAACGATCCGATGCCGGCGGCAGCGCGGCCACGCAGCGGGCCGAATCCGCGCCGGCTCCCGCAAATGGATCGGAAGACGGCGACTCCGCAGGGACGGCACCGGCACGGGGTGAGCCGCCGCGCACACTCGGCACCATTACCTTCGACGAAAACGGCAATGTGGTGAGCGAAGGCAGCGGGGAACCTATCGACCTCCTGCAGGGCGGCGACGTGCAAGGCAGCGGCGCGCCGAGCGACGGGTCGGTGGTCGCCGCGCTACCGCCTTCCGACAATCCCGACGAGATCTATCGCAACGCCTACGAATTCATCCTGTCGGGGGACTACGACACGGCGGAGGCGGGCTTTCGGCAGTATCTGGACGGGTTTCCGGACGGTGCACATGCGGCCGACGCGCAATTCTGGCTGGGTGAGGCGCTGCTTGCCCAGCATCGCTACCGCGAAGCGGCCGAAACCTTTCTCCAGGCCAATCGCAACCATCCCAATGCCGGGAAAGCGCCGGACATGCTGCTGAAGCTCGGCGTTTCGCTCGCGGCCTTGGACCAGCGCGACGTCGCCTGCGCGACCTTCACCGAGATCGGCCAACGCTATCCGCAGGTTTCAGATGCGCTGCGCGAACGTATCCGGCAGGAACAGGAAAAGGCTGGTTGCTGAGCCAGGCTTTCGCGCCCGATCCGCGCGCGTTTTTCGCCGACCTCGACCTTGCCGGGCATAAATCCCTCGTCGTGGCTGTCTCCGGGGGCGGCGACTCCCTGGCCCTCCTCTTTCTTCTTCGCGACTATCTGCAGACCGTCGACAACGCGCCTTCGCTCCTGGCCGTGACCGTCGACCACGGGTTGCGCCCCGAATCCGCTGGCGAGGCGCGCCGGGTCGCGGAGGTCTGCGACGCATACGATATCGCCCATCGAGTGGTCACCTGGAGAGGACCGAAGCCTTCGACGGGCGTTGCCGCAGCGGCGCGAGAAGCGCGTCTTGCGCTCCTGGCCGAGGTCGCGGGGGAGGCGGGAAGCGATCTCGTGATGACCGGCCACACGGCGGACGACCAGGCGGAGACGCTTGCCATGCGCCTTGCCCGCGGGGAAGGGCGTGGCGCGGCCGGCATCGCGCCGGCGACGCTGTATGCGGGGCGGGTCTGGTTCGTCAGGCCGCTTCTTGGAACGCGCAGGGCGGACCTGCGGCGTTTCCTGCGAGGGCGCGGACTTTCCTGGATCGAAGACCCCAGCAACCGCGACCCACGCTTTGAGCGCGTTCGGGTGCGCGGCCGGCTTGGCGAAAAGGAGATCGGGCGCCTGGTGCATAGGGCGCGGCAAATGGCTGCGGAACGAAAGGATGTCGGCGAAAAGGTGGCGGCGCTGATCGTCGCATCCGCCGACCGGCCGGCTCCGGGACTTCTACGCCTGTCGCGGCCCGCCTTCGACGTAGCGGACGAGAAGACCGCAAACGACACGCTTCGTCTCCTGCTGGCCGTCGCCGGCGGCACGCCGCACCTGCCTGAGGCAATGCGCGTCGCGGCGCTCCTGAAGCGGGCGGAAAGGTCGCGGGGACGCGCCAGCCTCTCTCGCGCTGTCGTTTCCCTGCGCGGGGAACAAATCTTCCTCCATCGCGAGCAGCGCAATCTTCCACGGTGCGCCGCGGCCGAGGAGGTCGTCTGGGACGGACGCTACCGCATCTCGGGCCTCGGCGGAGGCGCGGGCGTTCTCCTCGGTCCGTACGGTGCGGAGAATGCGCGGGCGGCGGACATTGCCGGCCATGAAGCGCC
>NZ_JBHSUM010000227.1:0-4956 GCF_042660605.1 Nitratireductor sp. GCM10026969 | reverse complement strand
CGCGCGAGCCCGGCGACGATCAGCCCGGTCAGCGTGATTTGCACCAGGGTGAGCGCGATGGCGCGCGCCGGATCGAAATCGAAGCGCAACGCCTGGTAGATCGCCACTTCCAGCGTGGTCGCGCGCGGGCCGCCGCCGAGCGTCAGCACGATCGTGAAGGAGGTGGCGCACAGCATGAAGACAAGGCCGGCTACGCCCGGCAGGGCGGCGCGCAGGGCCGGCCACTCGACAAAGCGGAAGGCGGCGAGCGGCCCCATGCCCAGTTGTGCGGCAAGCCGCCACTGGTCGGCCGGCACGGCTTCGAGCGCCCCCAGGAAGAGACGTGCCGAAAGCGGCAGATTGAAGAAGACGTGAGCGACGAGAATGCCGGAAAGCCCGTAGATGCCGGGCCAGCCTTCGCCCGAAAGGGCCGAAAAGAAGGGTGCGAAATAACCCGCACGCCCATAAAGCGCCAGCACGCCGAGGGCGGCGACGATCGCCGGCAGCGCCAGGGGTACCGCAAAGAGCTGGAGAATGAAGGCGCGCCCGGGAAAGCGCGGATGGCGCGCCAGAGCGCGCGCGACGAGGATCGCCGGGACAACCGACAGCAGCGTCGACAGGGCGGCCTGCCACAAGGTGAAACGCGCCACGCGCAAAAGGTAGCCGTCGAAGGCGTCGAGCGCGCCGCGCCAGTCCACAACACCCTCCCGGGCAAGCCCGAAAAAGGCACCCACGATGAGAACGCCGATCGCCGCCAGCGCCAGCGCGCCGGCCGCAACACGGCCTCGCCCCGCCAGAAACGGCGCTACCGGCTCATCACGGACAGCCACTCGTCGACCCAGGCTTCGCGGTTTTCGGCGACCTCGCGCGGCGAGAACCGGAGGGTCTCGGCGGGCTCTACCAATTCATCGAAAACCGGGTCCAACTGTTCGGAAGTCTCGCCTGCCGGGAACATCCAGTTCGTCTCCGGAATGATGTCCTGGAAGCCGGGACCGGTCATGAACGAAAGGAACTCTTCGGCGAGCGGATTGTCGGCCCCCTTCACCGTCCGCGCGGCGACCTCCACCTGGAGATAGTGCCCTTCCTCAAAGCCGGCGGCGTGGTAGCGGTCCGTATCCTCGGCAATGCGGTGATAGGCGGGCGAAGTGGTGTAGGAAAGCACCATCGGCACCTCGCCGCTGGTGAACAGGCCGTAGGATTCGCTCCAGCCGGGCGTGACGGTCACGACATTGTCGCGCAGCTTTTCCCAGGCGTCCGCCGCCTCGTCTCCATAGACCGCCTTCACCCACAGGAGAAGACCGAGGCCCGGGGTGGAAGTGCGCGGATCCTGGATGGCGATCTTCGGATCGCTGCCGGATTCCACCAATTCCTTCAGGCTTTGCGGTGGTGCCTCGATCGCTTCCGTGTCGTAGACGAAGGCGAAGTAACCGTAATCGTAGGGCACGAAGACATCGTCCTCGAAACCGCCGGGTACCTCGATCCTGCCGGGATCGATGCCGTGGGGGGCGAAAAGCCCGGTCTCCTTCGCCGCGTGGATGAGATTGGTGTCGAGCCCCAAGACGATGTCGGCCTGCGTCCCGTCGCCCTCCAGCCGGACCCGGTTGAGGAGTGCCACGCCGTCGGCCACGGACACGAATTCGAGGTCGCAGCCGCACGCGGTCTCGAACGCCTTTTCCACCTGCGGGCCGGGGCCCCACTTGGCGGTGAAACTGTCATAGGTGTAGACGGTCAGGGTCTCCTGCGCGTGTCCGCTGTTCATCGCGAGAAGGCCGAAGACAAGGGCAGGACAGGCAAGCAACAAACGCATAGGACGCCTCCTCTCATTGGTTCCAGGGGAATGAGGCGCCTGACGGTTCAGCGTCTAATCCCTCCGCCGGTGCGAGCCGGATCAGGTTCAGCGGGTTGGCGGGCAAAGCCGTATCGCCTCTCAGCCGAACCGCCGCATGCGGCCGGCACCCCGTTAGAGCAGGCGCGAAAATAGAGCGCGTCGCCGCGTAAAGCAAGGTGCCCCGGCGAGCACGGGCCGCAGTACTTTTGCGCGCCAAGGAGGGAAGGGGCGGCGGAAACCGCCCATTCTGCCGGCCCGGCCATGCGCCCCGCCGCGCACGGCACCATTGACATTTGCGCGCCGCTTCGCCACCTCACGGGCAACGCGTTGAACATGGGGCGCAGGTCCATGACCGCCGCAGCCGTCTCCGGCTACTTTTCCTCTCCCTTCTCGCGCCGACGCGCCGTCGGCGTCGATATCGGCGGCGTCGTCGTTGGCGGCGACGCCCCGGTCGTGGTCCAGTCCATGACCAACACGGACACCGCAGACGTAGATTCCACCGTCGCCCAGGTCGCCGCCCTCCACCGCGCGGGCTCGGAGATCGTGCGCATCACGGTGGACCGCGACGAGGCCGCGGCCGCGGTGCCGAAGATCCGCGAAAGGCTCGAGCGGCTCGGCCACAACGTCCCCCTGGTCGGCGATTTCCACTATATCGGCCACAAGCTTTTGGCCGACCACCCCGCCTGCGCCGAGGCACTCGCCAAGTACCGCATCAATCCCGGCAATGTCGGCTTCAGGGAGAAGAAGGACCGGCAGTTCGCGGCAATTATCGAGACGGCGATCCGGCACGACAAGCCGGTGCGCATCGGCGTCAACTGGGGCTCCCTCGACCAGGAACTCCTGACGCGGCTCATGGACGAGAACCAGGAAAAGGGCTCGCCCATGACGGCCCAGGAGGTCACGCGCGAAGCCATCGTGCAGTCGGCGCTGCTTTCGGCGGAGCTGGCCGAAGAGATCGGCCTGCCGCGCGACCACATCATCCTGTCGGCCAAGGTGAGCCAGGTGCAGGATCTGATCGCCGTCTACACCGAACTTGCGCGCCGCTCGGACCACGCGCTGCATCTCGGCCTGACGGAAGCCGGCATGGGCACCAAGGGCATCGTCGCCTCCTCGGCGGCGATGGCGATCGTGCTGCAGCAGGGCGTCGGCGACACGATCCGCATCTCGCTCACCCCGGAACCCGGCGGCGACCGCACCCGCGAGGTGCAGGTCGCCCAGGAACTGCTGCAGACCATGGGCTTCCGCCAGTTCCTGCCCGTGGTGGCCGCGTGCCCGGGCTGCGGAAGGACGACGTCGACCGTCTTCCAGGAGCTGGCGCAGAAGATCCAGGACGATATCCGCAAGAACATGCCGGTCTGGCGCGAGAAATATCCCGGCGTGGAAGCGCTGCAGGTCGCCGTCATGGGCTGCATCGTCAACGGGCCCGGCGAATCCAAGCACGCCGATATCGGCATCTCGCTTCCCGGCACCGGCGAAACGCCGGCCGCTCCCGTCTTCATCGACGGCAAAAAGGCCGCCACGCTGCGCGGCGCCAATATCGCCGCCGAGTTCGAGAAGATGGTGGCCGACTACATCGAACGCCGATTCGGCGCCGGTCGGGCCGCGGCGGAGTAGCCGTCGCACGGCGGCTAGCAGTCATCCCGGAAGCCGGAGCGAGAGCGCAGGCCGTCCGCGTTCCGGAGTGGGTCCCGGACAAACCTGCGGTTTTCCGGGATGACGCGCGACAGGATGGGATACTGCTAAACGCGACCCCTTACCCGTCGATCTCCCGGCCGATGATGGCGATGGCCTGCTGGTAGACGCTTGCCGCGTTCCAGCCCTGCAGCGCGACGAAACTCGGTTCGCCCGGCTGGTATCCCGCGCCGGGCTGCCAGCCATGGGCACGCAGGAAATTGGCCGTCGAAGCCAGCGCATCCGGGATCGAACCGATCATGTCGACGCGTCCGTCGCCGTCGCCGTCGACGCCGTAGCGCAGCGCATTGCCGGGCAGGAACTGCGTCTGGCCGATTTCGCCATGCGCAGCGCCGACCGCGGCAGGGTCGAGCATGCCGCGCTCCACGAGCGCCAGCGCGGCATAGAGATGGCCGGTGAAGAACTCCGAACGCCGGCAATCATAGGCGAGTGTCGCCACCGCCGAGAGGATGTTCTGGTTGCCGAGGAAACTGCCGAAGCCGGTTTCCATGCCCCATATGGCGAGAAGCGGCCCGGCGGGCACGCCGTACTGGCGCTCGAGCGAGGCGAGCAGCCCGGCATGGCGTTCCTTCATGCGCCTGCCACGCGAAATGATGGCATCCGCCCCGCGCTTTTGCATGAAGGCGTCCAGCGTCAGCTTGAAGCTCTTCTGCCCGCGATCGGCCGCGATCGTCTTCGAGGCGTAGCGGGTGCGCATGAGTGCATCGAGCGCCCCGGGGGAGACCCCGTGCTGCGATGCTTCCTGGACGAACTGTGATTTCCAGTTTTCGAACCCCCCGGCACCGTCGCCGCAGGGCGCGGCAAACGCAGCACCACCCAGAAGAAGCAAGGCGGCGCCCGCCACCGCCGCGAGAAATCGTCCCCTGCCTGCTGAAACCATGCCGTTCTCCCAAAAAACCCGCTCGTTTCGCCGGTCATAGCAGAAAATGATTGCGATCACCTTTACCGGCGCACGGCTACGCACTGCTCCTTTCGGGAACGAAACCACGCTTATTTTGTTCGTATGCCGCGAAGCGGGGAGAGATTGAAGGAGACCGAGAATGAAACACTCGAATCTGAAGGCGGCGACCGCAGCGGTTGCCCTGTTTGCATTCACCGGCGTCGCGGCGGCCCAGATGTCCGCCACCGCCACCACGGACCTGAACATACGCTCCGGCCCGGGGCCGCAACACAACGTCATCGGCGTGATCGGAGCCAATGAGCAGGCCACCATCAATGGCTGTCTCGAAGGCAGCAAATGGTGCCAGGTCACCCATGCCGGCACCGAAGGCTGGGCTTATTCGGACTATCTGACGGCGAGTGTTGCCGGCCAGGAGCAGATCATCCTGTCCGAGCGCCCGGCGCAGGCCGAAATTCCGACCGTGACGTATGAGACCACGGCAAGCACGGATGACGGCAGCGGCGCACTTGCCGGCGGGGCAACCGGCGCCGTGGCGGGCGCGCTCATCGGCGGCCCC
>NZ_JBHSUM010000226.1:0-4961 GCF_042660605.1 Nitratireductor sp. GCM10026969 | reverse complement strand
CGGCTTGCCGCACGCGGCGCGGCGCGCATCGGTGCCGGCGCCGTCACCCTTCTTTCTCCGGCCTCTGCCCTTGCGGTCAATGCCATGCATCTGACGGCCATCATGCTGCGCCGCGTCGAGGATGAGACCGAGCTTCAGGCTTTCATGGAACAGCGCCGCCCCTCTGCTTTCGTGCTCGGGCCCGGTTTCGGTGTCGGGTCACGGGCCTGCCGCTTCGCCGAACGGGTTCTGTCCGGATCGGCGGCCGCGCAAAGTGCGCATCTGGTTCTCGACGCCGATGGGATCACCGCCTTTGCCGACGATCCCGCGCCTCTTTTCGAAGCCGCGGACAAGAGTGCTTCCACGCTGGTGCTGACGCCGCATGAAGGCGAGTTCGCCCGCCTGTTTCCCGATCTCGCGGGTGAGAAGGCCGTGTCGAAGCTGGAAAGCGCCCGCAATGCGGCCGCACGGGCCCATGCCGTCGTCGTTCTGAAGGGTGCCGATACCGTCATCGCGGCACCCGACGGGCGCACGGCGATCAACGCCAATGCAACGCCCGATCTCGCCACCGCCGGCTCCGGCGACGTGCTGGCGGGAATGATCGCCGGGCTCATGGGGCAGGGCATGCTCGGCTTCGAGGCGGCCTGCGCGGCGGTCTACCTGCACGCCGACGCGGGCAGGGCGGTGGGGCCGGGGCTGATCGCCGAGGATCTGCCCGAGGCCCTCATGCCGGTGCTGCGGGACATGGGCGCCGCGCGTCCTTTTGAACCTGAAAGGGACGCTGCAAGCCGTTGAAACCACGTATCATGCTGCTTTCCGAAACCAATTTGATTTCGGGCGATGTGGTAGGGGCAAAGCCTGTTATGTTGCATAAAGCGTGTTAGCGATTTTACCCATCGCCGTTGCGTGATCCTCACTCGGGAACAGGTGGTCATACCGGTCCTTGGCGACGACATGAGAGACGCGGCCGCTGTTGCGGACACGACTTAGCGCGCGCCAAGCTCCTGGTCGCTCTCCGATACGAGCAAGTGGCGCTTCCGGGGCAGGTAGGCCCCTCCATCGAGACCTATCAGGTAAGCAATCAGCTTTTCCTTCACCTCGTTGTGCAGATACCAGCAGGAAAAGGAGTCCGTCCCCGCTATCCAAATCCACAGCACCGCGGTTTCGCCGTTGATTTCGGCCATCTCGACAAGTGGCTTGTCGTCCGTCGAGCGCGGATCGTTCTTGACGATCGCCGCGACCTTCTCGCGGATCTTGTCGACATCGATGCGATAATCGACCGGCAGCTTCACAATCCGCTTCACCGCCTCGCCCTTCTTCGACCAGTTCTCAAAGGGCCGCGATAGCAACTCCGAGTGCGGGACGATCAGCCGCGTATCGGTCCATGTGTGTAGGACAGTATGCGCGAAGGAGATGTCCTCGACGATGGCCCATTGTCCGTCGAAGACCACGATGTCGCCAATACGTGCCGGATCGGTCATGGCGATCTGCAGCCCCGATACCATGTTGCCCAGGAGCGGTCGGGCGGCGATCGCTACGAGGACGCCGAGAGCACCTGCTGACGCCAACACCGAAACGCCGAAATCCTCGAATAGACCCACCCGCACCAGTACATAGCCGATGCTAAGAAGCGCGATCACGGCGAGCGCCAGGCGCCGTGCAACATAGGTAGTCGTCTTGATACGGCGATTTTCCGGATCGTCTTCCGCGAGCGGGACCACGTAGCGTTCGCTCAGCCCGAGCGTGAGAAAGTCCGCGATCCGCAGGAGCAGCCATGCTCCCGCCGCAAACGCGACCAGTTCGGACACGACGTCGAGATAGGCCGCGACCGGTCCGGTAAGCAAAAAGAGGTGCTGTGTTCCCGCGCGAAACGCGAGCGCTGCCGACAAGATGGCGAGCGGCAAGACGAGCTTCTGTGCCTTTTGCGCTCTCAGGGGTGACAGGCGGCGTGAAACAAGGCGCGCGAAAAATCGGATCGTGAGCCCGAAGAGGACGGCCGCCAGGAGCAGGGCAGAGGCTGCCGACCACTCCCACATCGAGGGCTCTCCCAACGACCTTAGGCGCTCCCTCAGGGGTATCCAGCGGCCGAGAAGTCCCGGTTCGATTTCAGAAAATACGTCGCTCACATGCTGCACGGCGAAGGGAGAAAAGTGCCAGGTCGCCTCTTTCTCACCGGTATGGAAGCGCTGAATACTGATCGGAACGGGCCGCCCGTCGAGCGTTACCTCTCCAAGTTCGACCGACCGCCGGCTATAGGGAGCAACCGACCGTTGGACATCCGGCAGAACGCGCGCGTCCGGTTGGTCGGGCAGATCGCTCCAGTTCACCAGATCAAACCGCCTGAGTACGAACGCCATCCTTAGAGCCAGCTCGGGCCCCTGCTCGCTCTGCTGCTGAACTGGAATCGCATTCAGATTGAGAACATGCGCGGCCCTGGCAAAATCCTCGTTCTGGACGGCGTTGAGAAAAGCTTCGATTGCCGCGCGCGGCGTGTCGAGTTGAAGAGGTGGGTCTGCCGGCGGCAAGCCCTCGTTGATCACCTCGAGATCGAACGCGAACGGCTCAGCGGATTCCTCCCCGCCATCCTGAGCGAGGGCTTTCCCCGATATCGTGACGGCGCAGAGGAAAAAGGCTGTTAAGATCAGAAAGCTGCGCACACGCCCGGATCTCCCGATTGGTCGCCGCAATTGCAGGGAACGTTCCAGCGGAGCGGCCGTTCCAATGGCCACTCGGGTGATCAGGGAAATCAGCCACGACGTGCGGGGGTCCGGGGGCAGGGGCGGGATCGTCTCCGGCGGAGATTTGTGCTCGCCGCCGCAATGTCTCATAGTGGATGAGGACCGAAAGCAGCATCAGCGCGCGCCGGCACCATACGGTGAGGCTTTTTTCAGCATGCCAGTGGCCTGCTTCTGTGCCTCCTGCTATCAGAGTGGCGCAGGGGGAATTATGGAGAGAATCGACCATGAAAAATCGTAAATGGGCATCTGCCCCGGTGATGCTTTTGGCGGTGGTGCTAGCTGGTTGCGCGGCGAATGAGCAGCAGCAACGCGCGGGAACCGGGGCTTTGCTGGGTGCGGGCGCTGGGGCGCTTGCTGGACAGGCACTCGGCCGCGATACAAAGAGCACGTTGGCCGGGGCGGCCGGTGGAGCGATTCTCGGTGGTGTCATTGGCTCAGCGACAACGCCGCGGCGGCAGGGACAGGAATTTTGTCGATACCGGGCGGCGGACGGGAGCATCTACACCGCGCCATGCGACGAACGGTATTAGCTGGAAGGGCAAGTGCTGATCAGGGAGCCTGACTAGCGCGGCCAAGCATCGACATTAATTCAAGCTGGCAAGCGCCGCGTGCGCCCCTTCCGCAAAAAAGCGGGAGGGGTTATCTCTTGCTTCGAAACGATGTTGAAGTTTCTTCTTCCTGGACAGGGCGCGCAACGCGGCTTCGAATTGGGGACGTTTTTCACCCACCGCGTTAATGATTTGAGCGGCGTGCTTTCCGTTTCCCGTCTCGACCAAACCTCTCAGAGCTAAGCCCCTCGGCCAAAGCAAGCCGGCAAGCCTCCCATACGCCACCGACACCGCGCCAAACCAGGCAACAGCCTGGAATTCTGGGCAATTCTGGCGACACCGAATGACGCATGCAATCAGGTGAATTTTCGGCTTTGTATCTGTTTTTGGTGAGCGCGCAGGGGCTCGAACCCTGGACCTACTGATTAAAAGTCAGTTGCTCTACCAGCTGAGCTACGCGCTCCTGCACGGACGTGCGTGTCGAAGTGCGGCGGAACATAGTGAGACGCGGTCGGGCGGTCAACTCCAAAGGCCGCTCTCGGCTGGCGTCTGTCGGCCCTTTGCGCCAAGGCCTGCGCGGCTGCGGCGCTTTGCCACGAGATGGTGATTGGAGCGTGTGGCGGTTGGCCGTTATATGCAGGGCATCGGACCGCATCATGTGGATTGAGGAATGGCGATCGATATCGGCTATACAAGCGCGCTTCTGGCGGGGGCCGTGTCGTTCCTATCGCCCTGCGTCCTGCCGCTGGTGCCGCCTTATCTCTGCTACATGGCGGGTGTTTCGGTGGAGGACTTCCGCCGGCCCGAGGAGCACGCCGGTGCGCGGCTGGCGCTGCTTTCCGCCGCGCTCGCCTTCGTCCTCGGTTTTTCCACCGTCTTCGTGGCGCTGGGCGCCGGCGCTTCGACGATCGGGGCGCTGCTGCGCGCCTGGCAGCAGGAACTTGCCATGGCGGCCGGCGTGGTCATCATTCTCATGGGGCTCAACTTTCTGGGTGTCGTGCGCATCCCGCTGCTTTCCCGCGAGGCGCGCTTCCGGGCCGGCGGTAAGCCGGCGGGTCTCGGTGCGGCCTATGTGATGGGGCTGGCCTTCGGTTTCGGATGGACGCCCTGCATCGGGCCGGTTCTGGGCCCCATCCTGACGCTTGCCGGCGGGCGCGAAACGGTGGGCGAGGGGGCGCTGATGCTAGGGGTCTATTCGGCCGGGCTCGGCATTCCCTTCCTTGTCGCAGCCCTTTTCTCCGACAGCTTCATGCGCTTCCTGCAGCGCTTCCGCATGCATCTGGGAACGGTGGAAAAGGTGATCGGCGGCCTGCTCGTGATCGCTGGCGTTCTGTTCCTGACGGGCGGCATGCAGACCATGGCTTATTGGCTTCTGGAAACTTTTCCCACCCTGGGCCGGCTCGGATAGCGCATTGGCGCCCGTCCCCTCGGGTGCTACAAATCGAGCGATTCCCGGTCTGAAAGCGGATTTTCCCATGGACGACAGAAGCTGCCTTGCCGTCATCCTTGCCGCGGGCGAGGGCACCCGCATGAAGAGCACGACACCGAAGGTGCTGCACAAGATCGCCGGGCTGGAAATGGTCGCGCATGTGATGGCGACGGCCGGAAGGGCCGGCGCGGACGCCATGGCCCTCGTCGTCGGCAACGGGGCCGCGCAGGTCGAGGCCGCCCTAGAGGGGGGGGCGGGCGGCAGCGT
>NZ_JBHSUM010000225.1:0-4986 GCF_042660605.1 Nitratireductor sp. GCM10026969 | reverse complement strand
GCGGCCGGCGCAGGTGCCGCCGGCAGCGGCGCGCTGCTGGCGGTCGCCGGACTTGCCGGCCTTGCCAGCATCGTCGGTTCCATCGCGCTGAGCGACGACGACGACAAGGGCGGCAACCACAGCCCGAGCTTCGACGACGGCAAGGACGGCGGCGAGGTCTTCGAGCGCGCCGACGGTGCGGCCGACGAAAACAAGACCACCCACGAGGCCAGCGCAGACATCGCCTTCCACGACAAGGACAAGGACGACGTCCACAAGGTGACGGCAAAGCTCGTCTCCGTGAATGACCCCGTGGACGAGAAGCTGCAAAGCCATGGCACGTTCACCGCCAAGATCGCCGGCGACAAGGTGGAGTGGGACTATAAGGTCGAGGATTCGGCGATCGACTACCTCGGCGAAGGCGAGAAGCGGACCGAGATCTTCGAGATCACCGTTGATGACGGTCATGGCGGCACGACCACCAAGCGCGTCCCCATCACCATCACCGGCAGGAACGACGCGCCGGAGGCCAAGGACATCTCCGCCGAGGCGGACGAGAACGAGACGATCGTCCTCAAGCCCGACTACTCGGATCCGGACCGGAACGACACCCACACCTTCAAACTCGACACCAGCGGCACCAAGGGCAAGGTGACCCTCAACGAGGACGGCACCTTCTCCTATGACCCGAACGGCGCCTTCGACTATCTTGGCGAGAACGAGGTCGCCTACGACACGTTCAAGTACACCGTGCGGGACAACCACGGCGCCGAGGTGACGAAGACGGCGAAGGTCAAGATCACCGGCCAGAACGACGCGCCGGTGGCCAAGGACGTCTTCGCCGAGACGACGGAGAACGCGGCGACCACCATCAAGCCGAACGTCTCCGACGCCGACAAGGACGACACCCACACCTTCAAGCTCGACACGACCGGCACCAAGGGCGAGGTGACGCTCAACGAGGACGGCACCTTCGCCTACGACCCGGGTGACGCCTTCGATCATCTGAGCGAGAACGAGGTCGCCTACGACACCTTCAAATACACCGTGCGCGACGAGCACGGCGCCGAGGTGACGAAGACCGCCAAGGTCAAGATCACCGGCCAGAACGACGCGCCGGTGGCCAAGGACGTCTCCGCCGAGACGACGGAGAACGCGGCAACCACCATCAAGCCGGAGTTCTCCGACGTCGACCGGAACGACACCCATACCTTCAAGCTCGACACGACCGGCACCAAGGGCGAGGTGATAGTCAACAAGGATGGCACCTTTGCCTATGACCCGGGTGACGCATTCGACTGGCTCGGCGAGAACGAGATCGCCTATGACACCTTCAAATACACCGTGCGCGACAACCACGGTGCGGAAGTGACGAAGGAGGTCAAGGTCAAGATCACCGGCCAGAACGACGCGCCGGTCGCCAAGGACATTACCGCCGAGGCCAAGGAAGACGGCCCGGGCATCACCATCAAGCCCGACGTCACCGACGCCGACAAGGGCGACACCCACACCTTCAAGCTCGACACGACCGGCACCAAGGGTGAGGTGACGGTCAACAAGGACGGCACCTTCTCCTACGACCCGAACGGCGCCTTCGAGCATCTCGGCGAGAACGAGGTCGCCTACGACACCTTCAAATACACCGTGCGCGACAACCACGGCGCCGAGGTGACCAAGGAGGTCAAGGTCAAGATCACCGGCCAGAACGACGCGCCGATGGCAAAGGACGTCTCCGCCGAGACGACGGAGAACGCGGCGACCGACATCAAGCCGGACTTCTCCGACGTCGACAAGAACGACACCCATACCGTCAAGCTCGACACGACCGGCACCAAGGGCGAGGTGACCCTGAATGAGGACGACGGCACCTTCGCCTACGACCCGGGTGACGCCTTCGACCATCTGAGCGAGGACGAGGTCGCCTACGACACCTTCAAATACACCGTGCGCGACAACCACGGCGCCGAGGTGACGAAGGAGGTCAAGGTCAAGATCACCGGCCAGAACGACGCGCCGGAGGTGGAGGATGTGAGCCTGACGGCGGAGGCGATCAAGAACCCTGGTTTCGACGGCAAGCCGGACTTCACCGGATGGCACATCGACAACAACTCAAGCGGACTTGATGGGGCTGACAAGGTGTCTTCTGTCTCGCTGATCGAACACAAAGATGGAGAAGATAGCGGACAGAAATTTTTGTCGGATGACCAGGACCACCTAGCGTACTTCCAAATTAAAGGAGGCGTAGATAAAGGTGCGACGGCGTGGGGACCTAAAATTACCAGCGATCCGTTTTATGCAAATTCAGGTGACCATATAGAATCCATCGTTGGCTGGGGAAGCCTATACGATACTTCTAAAGGATGGGACCAATATCATCTTAAAGTAACTCTCACCAACGTTGATACAGGAGAAATATACACATGGGATAGACTTGAAGGAGAGAGTGACTTTTCAATACCGGAAGCCGGAAGATACACCGTCTCGTATCGCTTGGGTCTGACTGACACCAATAGGGATGGCCGGGTCCACGCTACGGAATTCATCGACTCCGCATCCCTCAAATCCGATCTTGTCGGCACCGACCACGAGTACGCCTTCGACAAGGGTCAATTCCTCGCCAAGGCGACCGATCCGGAGGGCGACAAGCTCGATGTGATTTCGGTCGCAGACAAGAGCGCCCTCGGCGCCAGGGTCTGGATCGGCGCGGATGGCAAGATCCACTACGATGCCAGCGGGGTGGATAATCTCGACCCCGGCGAGACCAGAACCGATACCTTCAAGTACACCGTCTCCGACGGTCATGGGGGTGAAACGGAGGCCACCGCGTCCATCAAGCTGTATGGCCGCAACGACGCGCCAGACGTGAAGGACGTCACCGCCGAGGTGAAGGAGGATGGCCCTGCGATCGACATCACGTCCGACTTCACCGACGCCAACAAGAACGACACCCACACCTTCAAGGTCGACACGACCGGCACCAAGGGCAAGGTCGTCGACAATGGTGACGGCACCTTCTCCTACGACCCGAACGGCGCCTTCGAGCATCTCGGCGAGAACGAGGTCGCCTACGACACCTTCAAATACACCGTGCGCGACAACCATGGCGCGGAAAGTACGAAGGAGGTCAAGGTCAAGATCACCGGCGAGAACGACGCGCCGGAGTTGGAGAACGTGGCGTTGAAAGTCGACGCGATCTACAATGGAGGCTTCGAAAACGGCTCTGCCGGCTGGAAGTTGGATGAAAGCAGGAGCAATGATTTTATTCAGAACCAGAAGCCAATCACCTATCCGGATCTGCTCGCAGCCGAGGTTACGCACGGCCCCTTGAGCCCCTGGAACCTGTTTCCCGACGACCCGGATGTCGCGCGTCTCACGATCGCCGGCTGGGTCCGGGGCAATGGCACCGGATGGGGGCCCTCGGCGACGAGCGATTCCTTCGTCGGTCGGGCACAGGACAAAATCGAGATCCAGTATGCGCTTTGGGCGGACTATCCCGATGCCCCCGGAAAGGACGTTGCGCTGGGCCGTATTATACTCGTCAACAAGCACACGGGCCAGGAATACGAAGTCCTGGACTCCTCCCAGCAGGGTGGAAGCTGGTCGGGCGTTCAAACCCTTGAGTTCAAATTGCCCGAAACGGGTGAATATGAGCTTCAGTTCCGCGTCGGCGGGCGCGACGATACGGGTGGCGGGTACGCCCGCGGCGACCTCTACATCGGTAAGGCAAACGTCGAGACGGATCTGGTAGGAACCGAGCGCGAATACACCTTCGGCAAGGACCAGTTCCTGGCCGGCGCAAGCGATGCGGACGGCGACAAGCTCGACGTAACGTCGGTGTCGGACAAGAGCGCCCTCGGCGCCAAGGTCTGGATCGGCACGGACGGCGAGATCCACTACGACGCCACGGACCTGGACAACCTCTACGCCGGCAAGATCTACTCCGATACCATCACCTACACCGTCTCCGACGGCCATGGAGGTGAAACGGAAGCGACGGCGTCAATCAAGGTGTACGGCGACGGCAAGATCGCCGAGGACAAGCCCGAACCCGAGCCTCGGGCGGCCAACGACAACCCGCTGGACGACCTGTCGTCGCTGTTCGACGACAATGGTGGCCGCCACCACGGTCCCGCCGAGGACAACGGTGCCCGCCAGGCCGACAACGGCAATCACCATCCGGCCCTGTTCGACGACAACAACACGGCCCATCTGATGATCGCCTGACGATACTGTCCCCACCCCGGCGCCCATGCGCCGGGGTGTCCGGGACATTTCTGCCGCCGCAGCCCCTGCGGCGGCTTTTTTTTTTGCCGGATGCGTCTTTTGGCGTGGCGGCCGCGTCGAGCGGACCGAGCCCTCAGTCCTTAGCCGCGTCGAGCACCCGGAACTGGACCGACCGCGTGCCGTTCCAGTGGTTGGCGGCGAGCGTGCCGGCGACGTGGACCGGCGCCCCGCGGTTCTTGAACAGGAAATTGCCGAGATCGGTCTCGGCGGCCCGGAAGGCGATGGCCTGAAGGCGCGCGCCCGAATGGGCGCGAAGGTCGAGTCGCACATGGCCGTTGCCGACGAGCCGTGCATCCGCCAGCCGGTGGCGCGGCAGGGCGAGCACCGGCGCGGGATGGCCGGCGCCGTAGGGTCCGGCCGCATCGAGCGTGTCAAGAAGGTCGAAATTCGCGCCCTCGGCCGAAAGCGCGGCATCGATCTTCAGGCTTTCGGCTTCGCGCAGCGCCGAGACCGCGGAAGACGCCCTCTCCTCGAAGAAGGCACGCAGCGCGCCAAGCTTCGCCCGCTCCACCGTGATGCCGGCCGCCATGGCGTGGCCGCCGCCCTTGACCAACAGTCCCTCCGAGACCGCCTCGCGCACCAGCCGCCCGAGATCAAAGCCGGCGATAGAGCGGCCGGAGCCGGTGCCCGTCCCGTTCGGATCGAAGGCGATGGCGAAGGCGGGGCGGCGCGCATGGTCCTTCAGCCGCGAGGCGATCAGCCCGACGATGCCGGCATGCCAGC
>NZ_JBHSUM010000224.1:0-5000 GCF_042660605.1 Nitratireductor sp. GCM10026969 | reverse complement strand
CTGCTGAACCGGAGCAGCCGGCGGGGCGGCGGGCTCCGCATGATGCGGCGTCGGGCTGCGCTCCGCGCGCGGCGAGACATCGGCGAGGGCTTCCGCCCCCAGCCCGTCCTCGTGGAAGTCCGGCTCGATCCGCCCGTCTTCACCGGGCTCCTGAACCATCGCGGCCCCTTGCGGCAAGGGCACGTCGAACTCCTCCGACAGGTCCGCTTCATGGGTGGAGAAGCGCCGGCGCAAGAAGGCGCGGGCCGAGAGCCACCAATGGACGAGGATGCCAAGGGCGACATAGCCGCCGCCATCTTCGTCCTCGTCTTCTTCCTCCGCCTCGGCGTAATCGTCGAACGCCTCCGGCTCCGTTTCGGCCATGACAGGCACGGCCTTCCGGCCGAGCGCACCGGCACCGTAAAGGGTCAGCCACACGGCCGGACCGAGAAGCAGCGCAGCCACCATCATGCCGAACCAGCCGGTCGGATAATTGCCGCTGACAATCGCCGGTGCGGCCAGAACCATATCGCCGAAAACGCCGCCGAGGCCGGTGGGCAAGGGCCAGGTCTGTGGCGGCGTAAGGCATCCTGCCACGCCCGCCGAAAGCACCGCGCCGGCAAGCCACGCCCCTACACGCCGCCAGGGCCGGTCGACGCCGCGGGCGGTGGTGAGAAAGATGCCCCAGAAAACCGCCGGCACGAGCCCCGCGACCGAGGCGAGCCCGAAGAACTGCATGGCGATGTCGGAGAAAACCGCCCCCGGAAAGCCCATCGCGTTGGTCACCGGATTGTCCGTCGCGTAGCTGAGACTGGGGTCGGCGACGTTCCATGTGGCAAGGCTGGCCAGGCCGAAGGCGACCAGCACAAGCAGCGCGACGCCGACGCCGCGCGCGACCTGCCGCCGCAGGAAGGATTGCAACCCGAAACCGCCCTCATACATGGCAAAAGTCGCGGAAGACCCGGAACTCATTCACTTAATCCCCGTCCATACGTCGTTTTGGCGCGCTGAGACGGGCCCACCCTAGCCCCGCGAAGGTTAAGGCGGCATTAACCATGCAGGTAGGGCTTTGCGGCGGACTGCGCTGCATTTCTGGGCACTGTCAGGGACGATGGATGGAAATGAAAAGGGCCCGGATCGCTCCGGGCCAAGGTTGCAGCAGCGGTCAAAGTGGCGGTGCTGCGACGGGAAGTGTTGCACCCGGCCGGTGCCGGCCGGGTGATTCGCATACGCCGGGGTCAGCGAACCCTGGAGGCGATGAACTCCGGGTATGCCTCGACGCCGACCTCGCCCACGTCGAGCCCGCTCTGCTCTTCCTCTGGGCTGACCCTGAGCCCCATCACGGCCTTGAGGATCATCCAGACGACAAGCGAGGCGACGAAGGTGAAGACGCCATAGGCGAGGATGCCGATGATCTGCACGCCGAAGCTGGTGTCTGCATTCGTCAGCGGCACGGCGAGCGTGCCCCAGATGCCGGCAATGAGGTGCACGGGAATGGCGCCCACCACGTCGTCTACCTTGAACTTGTCGAGGAGCGGCACAGTGAACACCACGATGACGCCGCCGATGGCACCGATGACGATCGCCATGAAGGGGCTCGGCGCCAGCGGCTCGGCGGTGATGGAAACGAGACCGGCCAGCGCGCCGTTGAGCACGAAGGTGATGTCCACCTTCTTGTAGACGATCTGCGACAGGATCAGCGCCGCAACGACGCCGCCCGCAGCGGCCAGATTGGTGTTGGCGAAGATCCGGCTCACGTCGGAGGCGTCGGCATTCGATCCGAGCGCGAGCTGCGAGGCGCCGTTGAAGCCGAACCACCCGAGCCACAGGATGAAGGTGCCGAGCGTGGCGAGCGCCATGTTGGAGCCTGGGATCGGCTGCACCTCGCCCTTCAACCCGTACTTGCCTTCGCGCGCACCGAGCAGGATGGCGCCGGCAAGCGCCGCCCAGCCGCCGACCGAGTGGACGAGGGTCGATCCGGCGAAATCGGAAAAGCCCATCTCCGACAGCCAGCCGCCGCCCCATTGCCAGGAGCCGGCAATCGGGTAGATGAAGCCGGTCAGCACGACGACGAAGATGAGGAACGGCCACAGCTTGATGCGCTCGGCGAGCGTGCCCGAGACGATCGAGGCCGCAGTGGCTACGAAGACCATCTGGAAGAACCAGTCGGAAGCGACCGCATAGTCGCCTTCATTGGCCGTGCCGGCATCCGGCCAGCTATAGGGCCACAGCGTACCCATGAAGCTATTCACGTCGACATACATGAGCGAATAGCCGACCGCCCAGTACATCAGCCCGGCGATCGAATAGAGCGATATGTTCTTCAGAAGCTGCATGGAGACGTTCTTGGAACGCACCATGCCGGCCTCCAGCATGGCGAAGCCGGCCGCCATCCACATGACGAGAAAGCCGCCCATGAGGAACAGGAGCGTATTGAAGACGAAGGCCGTCTCGCCGCTTACGCCGGCGGCTGCGGTCGCCGCCTCGGCGGCCTCCTCGGCCGCTTCCTGTGCGAAAGCGGGCAGGGATGTGAAAGCCATGAGCGCAAGGGCGCCCAACACGGGGCCGCGCGCCCCGAAGCCAATAGTCGGAAATCTCATCTCATTCTCCCTGGAAAACCGGATGCGGCTCAAAGCGCGTCGGTATCGGTTTCGCCGGTGCGGATGCGCACGGCCTTTTCGATGTTGTGGACGAAGATCTTGCCGTCACCGATCTGGCCGGTCTTGGCGGCGGTGGCGATCGCGTCCACCGCCTGGTCGACGAGGTCGGAATCGACCACGACCTCCACCTTGACCTTGGGCAGGAAGCTCACCGCGTATTCGGCGCCGCGATAGATTTCCGTGTGCCCCTTCTGCCGCCCGTAGCCTTTGACTTCGGTGACGGTCAGCCCCTGTATGCCGAGGTCGGTCAGCGCCTCGCGCACCGCCTCCAGCTTGAACGGCTTTACGATTGCCATCACGAGTTTCATCAGGTTTCACCCTTTGCCATTGCGGTCGAGCCGCGTTGCGTGCCGCCAGCCCCAGCGCCTGCCGACATGTCCCAGGTGATTCAAGTGCCGTGCCAACTGCGCGGCAAAGCATTGAACCTGTTGATTTCGTTCGTTGAATTAGCCTGATCCGGGAAGCACGAAAGGCGCCTTACCGCGGGAGTCGATCAATAACTAGGCAAATATGACAGATTGCCTATTTTTTGCGCAGCCGCACAAGGCCCTCCTGGGCCACCGACGCGATCAGCCGTCCGTCGCGTGCATAGATGCTGCCGCGCGAGAGACCCCGCGCACCGCCGGACGACGGGCTGTCCTGCGTATAGAGCAGCCAGTCGTCGAGCGCATGCGGCCGATGAAACCACATGGCGTGGTCGAGGCTCGCCATCTGCAACTCCGGATCGAAGACCGAGCGCCCATGGGCGAAAGTGGCCGTGTCGAGCAGGGTCATGTCCGACAGGTAGGCGAGTACGGCCGCCTGAACGGCGCGGTCGTCCGGCACCGGGCCCGTGGCGCGCAGCCAGACCTGCTGGAAGGGAGGCAGCTTGTTTTTCGTCGTGTAGTGCTCGACGTTGACCGGGCGGATCTCCAGCGGGCGCTCACGCGCCCAGTAGCGGCGGATGTTTTCCGGCACGCGGTCGCCGAAGGCGGCGAGGAACTCTCGCTGCGGCCGCAGCGTTTCCGGCGCGGGAACACCGTCGGGCATAGGCAGTTGATGCTCCAGCCCCTCCTCGTCGATCTGGAAGGAGGCGGAAAGGGAAAAGATGGCATGGCCGTGCTGAATGGCGACCACGCGCCGGGTTGTGAAGCTGCCGCCGTCGCGGATACGGTCCACCTCGTAGATGATGGGTACGGCCGGGTCGCCGGGCCGCATGAAATAGCAATGCAGCGAATGGACATGGCGGTCCGCCGCCACCGTGCGCTGGGCCGCCGTAAGTGCCTGCCCGATCACCTGGCCGCCAAAGACACGCTGCCAGCCCGACTGCGGGCTGCGGCCTCGAAACAGGTTGTGTTCCAGCGCCTCGAGATTAAGAATGTCGAGAAGCGCCTGCATGGCCGACGACATGTCCTGAGCCCCTTGAGCCAGCGTTGCTCCGGCGCCGACAAACCGGACGGCGGCTGCAAAGTCAAGGCGGCCGCGAAAAACGGAGAACCCCTCGATGGCCGAAGAAAAAACGCATGAGCGCCTGCCCGAGCTCTTCGACATCGTCATTGCCGGCGCCGGCTATGTCGGTCTTCTGATCGCCGTTTCCATCGGCCAGGCCCGGCCAGGACTGAAGGTGCTGGTCGTCGACGCCGCACCCGAGGACGCATGGCAGCGTGACGGGCGTGCCTCGGCCATCGCCGCCGCCGCGGCGCGCATGCTGCGCCAGCTCGGCTGCTGGGAAGAGATCGCGCCGGAGGCGCAGCCCATCGTCGATATGGTGATCACCGATTCGCGCACGTCCGACCCCGTGCGCCCGGTGTTTCTGACCTTCGGCGGCGAGGCCGCCCCGGGCGAGCCCTTCGCCCACATGGTCATGAATCGCCACCTGACTGGCGCGCTGCGCCGCCGCGCCGCCGAGCTCGGCATCGAGGTCCGGCAGAACACGGCAGTGGAAAGCTTCGAGGTGGACCCCGTGGCCGTCAGGCTGCGGTTCGGCGACGGCACCGCGCACGCCACGCGCCTGCTCGTCGCCGCGGACGGGGTGAAGTCGCGGCTGCGTGAGATGGCCGGCATCCGGACGGTGAAATGGGAGTACGGCCAGTCCGGCATCGTTTGCACGGTCGCCCACGAACGCCCGCATTACGGCCGCGCGGAAGAACATTTCCTGCCCGCCGGTCCCTTCGCAACCCTGCCGCTCAAGGGCAACCGCTCCTCGATCGTGTGGACGGAGCGGACCGAGACTGCCGAACGGCTGGTGGCGGAAGACGAGATCATCTTCGAGCACGAGTTGGAGCGGCGGTTCGGTCTCAAGCTGGGCGAGATCCGCGTCGAGGGCCCGCGCCGCGCCTGGCCGCTGGGGCTGACACTGGCGCGCGACTTCGTGCGCCCGCG
>NZ_JBHSUM010000223.1:0-5011 GCF_042660605.1 Nitratireductor sp. GCM10026969 | reverse complement strand
CGGCGCGAGATGCGGCCAAGCGGCGTCCCCTCAAGCACGACCGTGCCCGAGGTCGGCGGGCGAAGGCCGGCGAGCATGGCCAGCAGGCTCGTCTTGCCCGACCCGTTCGGGCCGACGAGGCCGAGAAACTCGCCCGGTTCGACTTCGAGCGAGACACGGTCGACGATGGTCCGCCGCCCGGCCCGCCAGGTAAGATCATGCGCGGCGAGCCTCATCGTGCCACCGGCCGGTGGATGAGGATCATCGCGAAGGCCGGCGCCCCGACCAGCGCCGTCATGACGCCGATGGGAAGCACCTGTCCCGGTATGATCGTGCGCGACAGGATGTCTGCGGCGACCATGAAGGCCGCGCCGATCAGGGCGGAGGCCGGCAGCAGCACCCCATGGCGCACGCCCACCAGAAGCCGCGCCGCATGGGGAATGACCAGCCCGACGAAGCCGATCGGGCCGACGATGCTGACCATCGTCGCCGTCATGAAGGCCGCGGCCGCGATCAGCGCCGCATAGACGCGTTTCACCGGCACGCCGAGCGAGGCGGCGGATTGCGTTCCGAAGGCGAAGGCGTCGAGCGCCCGCGCGTGCCCCTGGCACAGGACGAATCCGGCGAGCGCCACGGGAACGGCGAGCCAGACATCCGGCCAGCGCACGCCGGAAAGGTTGCCCAGGAGCCAGAACATGATCCCGCGCGCCTGGTCCGCCGTGGCGGATTTGGTGACGATGAATGAGGTGAGCGCGTTGAAGAGCTGGGAGCCGGCGACGCCTGCAAGGATAATGGCCGCCGGGCCCCGGCCGGCTCCGAGGGCCAGGAGCGCGACGAGGCCGAAGGCGATCAGCGCGCCGGCGAAGGCGCCGAGCGACAGCGTCAGAAAGCCGGAGCCGAGCCCCAGGATCGCCACGGCCACCGCGCCGCTCGAGGCGCCCGCGGAGATACCGAGGATATAGGGATCGGCCAGCGCGTTCCTGAGCAGCGACTGGAGCACGGCGCCGCAAAGCGCGAGCGAAGCGCCGCAACAGGCGGCGACCAGCGCACGCGCGATGCGGTAGTTCCAGATGATGCCCTCGTCGATGGGGTCGAGCGCATAGCCCGCCGCCCAGAGGCGGTTCGCCACGGTCTTCAGAACGGTCTCGACCGGAATGGACGTTTCGCCGACGGCGGCGCCGAGCGCCACCGCCCCCGTCAGGGTAACAGCGGCGAGCGTACCGCCCGCGAGCAGGCGAACCGGTGCGGATGTGGTTCTCACTTGGCCAGACCCACTTGCGCAAGGCCCTCGGCCAGAACCTCGATCCCCTCGATCGTGCGGATGGTCGGGTTCATCGCCTGCGCATCCATGATCACGATCCGGTCCTCCCTGACCGCCGGCATGAGGCTGGTCACCGGATCGGTCCTGAGGAATTCCAGCTTCACCGCGAGATCGTCGGCGGGATAGCGCTGCCGGTCCATCTCGCCCGCGACGATGACCGTCGGGTCGGCCCTGGCGATGGTCTCCCAGCCGATGGTCGGCCACTCCTCCGCGCTGTCGAGCACGTTACGGACCCCGAGCGTCGACATGATGTAGGCCGGCGCGCCGCGACGGCCGGCGACATAGGGGTCGGTCTGAAGATCGGCGCTGGAGAACCAGAAGACGGCCGAGATGTCGCCCGTGAGCGTGGCGATCTTCTCCTTCGCCGCCGCCTCGCGTGCCTTCAGATCGGCGATCAGCGCCTCGCCGCGCTCCTTGACGTCGAAGATGCGGGCGAGGTCGTCGATCTCCCGGTAGATCAGGTCCATCGCAAAGGTCACGGTGCGCAAGCCGTCGCCGCCGGTCGAATTGTCCTTGCCGATGCAATCGGCGGGCGCGGTGTAGACGGGAATGCCGAGGTCGGCGAACTGCGCGGTCGTCGCCACAACGCCCTTCGGGCCGATCTGCGACTCGAATTGCGTGGTGACGAGGGCAGGCTTGGCCGAGAGCACGCTTTCGAAGCTCGGGGCATTGTCGGCGAGCCGCGGGACCTCGGCGTTCACCGCCTCGAATTCCTTGAGAACGGGGCCGAGCCAGAGCGCCGTCCCGACCACCTTGTCGGCAAGACCGAGAAGATAGAGGATCTCGGTCGAGCTCTGGCCGACCGAAACGACGCGCTCGGGCGCCTGCTCGAAGGTTATCTCCTGGCCGCAGTTGGTGAGCGTCAGCGGATAATGCGTCTGCTGCGCGAATGCAGCCCTGGGTGTGGCTGCGAAGAGGGTGGTGGCAGCGGCGAGAAGGAAACGGAGTGTGCGGCTGTACAAGTGTCTGGTCCTCCGGAAAGGAAGCATGGCGGCACGGGCCCTGGCGCCGGAGGCGGCGTGGGGCTCGCATGGAACGTCCGCTGCCGCCGGGATGGCGCAGCGGATCGTGGTCAATCGGTTCGGGAAATCAGGTCTGGCGTGTCGTCATGGTATCCTTTCCGAGCTTCCCCGCTCGTGATCGTGGACTTCCTTGACGGCAGGTCTCCTGGCTCACGGACCAACGGCCTTTCATCTGCCTTCCCGTGCCGGCCGGCACAGTGGCATGACGCGCGATCGCTGCGCGTCACGAGGATGATCGGCATCCGCTCACAGTTGCGGGGGCAGCCACGGATTCGGCCCCTTGCGGGTCTTCCTCACCGTGTTCCCTTTTAATCCCGGCGGCTTTCACCGCCGGGAACCGTCGGTGCCCAGTTAGAATGGGGAAAGCGCAGGACGTCAAGATGTCCGGCAGAAACCGCCTTCGATATCCATTGTTCTTTTACGCAGCCGCGCTGGAAGGCCGTTCCGCCGGCTCGCCGAAGATCAGCGACTGGTGCGCGCCGAAACCGGCCATTGCCCCGGAAGCGGCGGCGAGCGTGGCGTTCGTCATGGCGCTGGCGGCATCGCCGGCTGCAAGAACGCCCGGCACGCTGGTGCGCTGCCTGCCGTCGACGCGGATGAAGGGACCGGTCGGCCCATCCTCGAAGGCGCAGCCGAGCTGGGCGCCCAGATCGCTGGAGAGCGCGGTCTTCGGGGCGACGAACAGGCCCGCCAGTTCTATCGTCCGGCCGTCGGCGAGGCGGACCGCTTGAAGCGCCGGTGCCGTGCCTAGGAGTTCGACGATCGGCGTGCGCTCGATCGCGGCACCGCGCTCGGTGAGGAGCGCTTCCTGTTCCGCATCGGGTTCGAAGACCCCTTGCGTGAACAGGGTGGTGGGCCCCCAGTCGGGAACCAGCGTTGCCTGATGGACTGCGTTCGGTCCGCTCGCCAGCACGCCGATCGGCCCCCCACCCAATTCGTAGCCGTGGCAATAGGGGCAGTGTACGACCGACACGCCCCAGCGCTCCTCCAACCCTTCGACCGCCGGCAGGGTGTCGCGCACGCCGACCGCAAGAATGAGGCGCGCGCCAAGTTCCTCGCGGCCGTCGGCGAGCCTGACGCGAAAGGCATGGTCCTCCCGGCGCGCGGCGACCGCTTCGCCCTCGACCTGGACGACGGTCGGATAGGCGGAGAGCTGCCGGGCGGCTTTCGCCATGATGGCGGCGGGTGCTTCGCCATCCTGGCCGAGGAAGCCGTGGGAGGACCGCGCGAACCGGTTGCGCGGCTCTTTCTTGTCGACCAGCAGCACGCGGCGGCGCGCCCGCACCAGCTGCAGGGCCGCCGACTGGCCGGCGAAGCTGCCGCCGACGATGATCACTTCGAAGGACATTCGCTCATCTCCATGTTATGTATCTTTTCAAGTTGCATAACGGACAGCGCTCGTCAACACAGAAAACATCACTTGTTACGTGAGCACGTGTCTGATAGGAGGGAATGCGTGGGATGATCCGGGTGCCGGGGAATCGCGGGGCCCCAAGCCGGGCGTCATCCGGAAAAAGCGAAGCTTTGTCCAGGACCGGTACGTGGAAGAGCCACGGAGCGGATCCCGGACACCCTCCGCTTGGGGCCCCGGCTTCCGGGCGCCTGATACGTGTTCGTTTAGTCGGACCCACTCTCGAGAGATCACCGAAGGAAGGAAGGACCGACCGATGCGACGCGACAGCCGTCTGTCCAGGATGCTCCATGTGCTGATCCACATGGACCGCCACTGCAAGCGTGCCACCTCCGAGACCATCTCGGGCATGCTCGGGACCAATCCGGTGGTCGTGCGGCGCATGATGGCAGGCCTGCGCGACAAGGGTTACGTCACCTCCGAGAAGGGGCATGGCGGCGGCTGGGAGCTTGCCTGCGGGCTCGAGGCGATCACGCTGCTCGATGTCTATACAGCCATCGGCAGGCCGCCGCTCTTCGCCATCGGCCCGTCGGTCGATCACCCCGAGTGCCTCGTTGAGCAGGCGGTCGATGCTCGACTCGAGACAGCGCTGAACGATGCCGAGGCGCTTCTGCTCAAGCGGTTCGCGTCGATCACGGTCGCCGATCTGGCCGACGATTTCGTCACGCGGTTGGGAGACCGCGCGGCGGAGAGGGGGACGAGCTGCGGCGCGCACGACCATCAGCACGGCGGCCCGTCAGCCGCATAATGTCCGTTACTCGTCTCCTGCTTCGGAGGAGCGGGAGCCCCCTCTCTGGCGATTTCTAAGGCTTAGCTTCGCTAAACCCAAGAAATCGCTTTCTCCCCTGCCAGGGGGGAGATAACGCCGACGCTACCGTTGTTGCCAGTCGCCACGGTTTGCGAATTGCCGGCGCGCTTGTGCGGGCAGCTACATATCTCTTCTCTTGCGGGGGAGAAAGCGATTTCAACATCTTAGCCGAAGGCTAAGTGTTAGAAATCGCAAGTGAAGGGGCTCCGGGCTCCCGCCTTTCCAGTTTCCCTTAGAGATTCGCTGAAAGCACCGGCGATGGAATCCCATATGCGCCTACCTGCCTATGAGGGGAAGGTCGGCCGTTGCGGCTTGCGTCGGCCCTGCCTTGGCGGCACATTGCGCCCCGGTTTTCACCCCTTTCGGGAAGGACGCGACATGACCGAGCGCGGTGACGCGGCCGGTTGCCGCCAGGGACCGGCGGCCGGTCAGGACGGCTGGAGGAGGACGGCGCGCGGTTGGCGCCTGCC
>NZ_JBHSUM010000222.1:0-5026 GCF_042660605.1 Nitratireductor sp. GCM10026969 | reverse complement strand
TTCCCGACGACGTTGAGGAAGAGGCCCTGGTCGTCGAGGGTGAGGTCTCTGAGGTCGTCGGAGAAGCGGCCGAAGTTGTAGCCGAGGCCGACCTTGAAGTTGTTGCCGACATGGCGGTAGAGGGCGGCCAGCGCGCCGTATTCGGTGTCGACGTCGGGGATGTGCATGACGCGGCCCTCGACGAGCAGGTCCCATTTCTTGATGAGATGCAGGTCGGCGCGCAGGATGCCGAGATGGGCGGAGGATTTCTGCCATTCCTCCTCGAAGGCGGCGTGCGAACCGTGCCCGGTGCGGTATTTGACCTCGCTGATGCGGAAGCCGTATTTGCCGCCGATGGTGAGCCAGGGCACGAGGTCGTAGGCAACGTCGGCCGACAGGATGTGGCTGCGCTGGGCCGGCGCATGGGAATCGCCGGTCGCACCGCTGATCACCTGCCTGTTGCCGGGCAGGTCGTAGAGCCAGGTGTATTTGAACAGCGCGTTCAGGCGGTCGTTGTCGACCGGCCGGTAGGCGTAGCCGAGCGAGGCCTCGACATAGTCGGTGTCGGCGAAGAAGACCTCGCTGGACTTGGTGTCGGAGACCACCGCGTCGACATGGGCGAGAAGCCGCCAGTCGGGGCTGGTCTTCCAGCCGAGGCCGGCGGCGAACAGATAGGAGTTCTGGTCGCGCGTGCCGTCGTCGGAGCGCTCGATCCTGACCTCGCCGCGCACCCGCGCATTGATGCCCGCCTCCTCGTCCTTGTAGGCGAGGCTGAGCGAGGGCGCGTAGCGGTCGAAGTCCTCGCGCGCTTTGCCCTCATAGACCGTGTCGTCGCGCACGCGGCCGATCTCCAGCCCGGCGTCGACGGTCCACTGGGCGTCGGGGGTGTAGACGACGCCATAGGTCTGGGTGAGCGACTTGCGGTTGCCGTAAAGGTCGTAATTGCTTTCCGAATAGGCCGACACCATCTCGCCCATGCGCCGGCGCATGCCGGCGACGATGGTGCCCTTGTCGGTGCCGTAGAGGTCGCGGCTGTTGTCGAGCTGGAAGGCGCGGTCGGGGTCGAGCCGGTAGCCGAGATAGTAGTGGTCGTCGGCGTTCGGGTCGTAGGTGATGCCGGCCAGCCCGCCGATGCCGTGCGTGCCGTAGGAGACCTCGCCGGTCACCCCCACCTTGTCGGTGAGCCGCCATTCCGCGCCCACGCCCACCCGGTCGTTGCGGTCGATGTCGCGCGAGCGGTGAACCGTGCCCTGCGCGAAGCCGTAGACCAGCCGGTCGTCGTCGAAGCGGTAGTCGATGCGCACACCGGCATCGACGCGGCTGCCGTCATAGCCCGACTTGCCGGCCTGCCGCGCCCAGGGCGACATGATCTCCGTATAGGTGACGCCGAAGGAGGCCTTCCAGTGCCGGTCGAACTGCCAGCTGACGCTGCCGGTGCCGTCGCGCCGCACCCGCCCGTCACCGTCCTTCAGGTCGTCATAGGCGAGCTTCAGACCGAGGTCCTCGGTCAGCTCCAGATCGGCATGGGCGCCCCAGATGCGCCGGTCGACGGCGGCATGGTCGAAGAGGCTGGCGTAGCCCGCCTCCTTCTCCTCGTAATAGCCGCCCACCGTGCCCTTGATGCCGGCGCCGGCCTCCTCGAGGTCGACCTGGCCGCGCACGCGCCAGGCCGTGCCCTCATCGTCCGCGCCGGCCGGCGCGCCGGGCCGGTTGTCGCCCCAGGTCAGCCCGCCGTCCACCGATTGCGACAGGTTGAAGCCGCGCCCCTTGGAATGGGCGACCTCCGCCTCCAGGAAGGTGCGCTCGGAATGGCGGATCTGGATATCGGCGCCATAGGCCTTCTGGTCGGCCAGTTCCGTCGAATCGTCCATGCCGGTCACGCCGAGGCGGACGTGATCGTTCAGCCAGTGCTGGGCGCGCCCGCCATAGACATAGCCGTCGACATCGCTCGCCAAAGGCTCGTACTCGTAGTCCACCGTCAGATAGAGCCGCTCGCCGCCGAGCGCGCCGTTGCGCACGGGACCGCGCGCCCCGGTCATGGAATTGAGCGGCCGGCGCAGGATGATCACGCCCTGCATGTAGTCGAAGTGATAGTCCTCGCCATAGGCCAGCGTGCGCCGTTCGACGACGCGGTCGGTCACCGGATCGCGCACCTCCACGCGCACCGTCTCCGAGCCCTCGACGATGTCCTGGCGCTTCAGGAAGTAGGCCGAGCCGCCGGTGCCCCGGAACACCTCGCGGGAGGGAAGCGTGTCGGGCTGGGCGGCGTAGAGGGTGACCTCGGTGCGCCGCTCGCCGAAGGGCGTCGCCGCTTCGGAGCGGTAGACGGCGTTGGCCCCGTAGAGCGCCCGGTCGGAGCGCAGGAACTCGGTGCCGGTGATCGCCGTCTTGTAGTTGCCCCACATCACGTGGCTGTCGCCGCGCTCCAGCCGCACATAGAACTTGCCCTTGGTCGGCGCGTCCTCGACCATGGTCGAATCGTCGCCATAGACCGGGTAATAGTCGTCCGGGTCGAGCCGGCGCAGGATGCGCCGCGGGTCCTCCTTGTCGAGGTTCTTCCACAGCGCGTCGAGTTCGTCCTCGCCGGTGTCGGCGGCCGCCGTCAGCAGATACTTCCCCTTGATCTTGCCCTTCAGGTAGAAGGCCAGCCTTCCCTTGGAATAGACCTCGTCATATTCGCCCGGCCGCACCTCCTCGATGCGGTCGTCGCCCATCCGCTTGCCGATGGTGAGATCGGCCAGCGCGACGTAGAACCAGTCATTGTCGGGGATGTTGATGTCGCGGGTAAAGGCGAGCCCGCCGGTCTTCGACGCGCCCTTCACCGCGACCGCCACGGCATGGTCGCCGGGCGGCAGGATGCGGCTCACCACGAAGGACTGCTCGCGATCGAGCGGGATGGTCTCGCCCAGCACCTCCACCCGGTAGCCCGGCGGAACGTTGCGACCATAGACCGTCACCGCCCCGCCATGGACGGGAATGTTGTGGAAGGCGGTGCGGTCCTCGCCCCAGCCGGGCGCCACCGCGTCCTCGCGCCTGTGGCCGGCCAGATCCGCACGGTCGGTGCGCGCAATCGTCAGCGGCACCGTCTCGTCATAGCGGCCCCTCTTGTCATAGACGCGCAGCACATAGGCGAACGCGCTCTCTTCCGCCGCCGGCATGGTCCAGGAGGCCGTGCCGTTGATCGCGACCGGCAGGATGGCGAGCGGCCGGTCCTGCGCCCCCGCTTCGAAGATGCGGATCTCCGCCTTGTCGATGAAGGCCGGATAGTTCGAGGTCGCCAGGAACGTCACCGCCTCGCCGGCCGCATAGGTGCGCTCCACCGGCATGGTCGACACGTTGAGAAGCCGCCCCGCCTCGAGCCCGTCGAACTTCACCTGGATGTCGACCGCCGACAGCCCGACATCGGCCTGCCGCTGCCGGTCCACCGGACGCACAGCCCCTTCGACAGGCTCCCCTTCGACAGGCTCAGGACGGGCCTCGCCCGGCGCAAGCGCCGAATCCGCGGCGGGCTCGGCGCTCTCGTCCACCGTCTCCCCGTCGACGCTGATCTTGAAGGGGATCGACGGCGCATCCGCGGCCCCTTCCGCCTCCGTGTTCGCGCCCACCGGCAGCGCGTGGACGGAGCTGTCATGGGCGCTCCTGAGCTTGTCGAAGGGGCCATCGAGGCCGTCCTCGGCCAGCGCCGGCGGCAGCCCCGCCAGCGCCCCCGCCAGCGCCGTGCAGCCGAGGAGAAGAAACCTGCGGTCGAGCAGGCCGCGCGCAGTCAGGTTCACCCTCATTGTCCCGCCTCCACACGCGTCTCGATGTTCAAGGGGTAGGCCCGTTGCCGTTCTCGCCATCGCTCGGTGATCAGGTCCTTCATGTGCTCTACGCGCGCTTCGGCCAGCGCCGGATCGCTGCCCGCGTCGATGTAGGTGAGCCGCAGCACCGACCGCTCCTCCGCAAGCACGCCGACCAGCGCGTCGAGGCCGGCCGACCAGCGCGCGTCAAGCTCCGTCTCGCGCGGCACGAAGGCGGCATCCTGGAGATCCAGACGCACCACCCGGCCGATCGAGGCGCCGAAGTTGAGCTTGGTCATCTTGCCCGCCGTCAGACGCACGACGCGCGGGTTCTCCGTCGTCAGCCGGTAGCCGGTCGGCAACGTGCGCTCGTCCAGCTTCATGATGAAGTTCGAGCCGATGCGGCTGTCCGGCAGGTCCGCGCAGGCGACGTGGAAGCGGCCATGCGCATCAGTGGTGATCAGCCAGCCCTTGACGGTCGCCACCCGCACGCCGGGAAGCCCCGGCTCGCCCTGATCCTGGTAGCCGTTGCCGTTCACATCGTCGAACACCTTGCCGATGATGTCGCCGCAGTCGAACACCGGCTCCACCAGGATCTCCACCACGGCCCGCGCCTCCGGCGCCAGCTGCCGCCCGGCCGCATCCTGCGCGCGCGCCCGGTTGACGTGCTCGCCCGGACCGGCCGAGGAGAGCGCCACCAGCCTGAGCCGGATCTCGATCTCGCCATTGCCTTCCAGCGACAGGTTCGCAAAGCGGATCTCGCGGCCGCCCTCAAGAGGCGTCACCTCCACCCCGTCAATCGTCGCCGAGCCTTCCACATAGCGGAAGCCCGACGGCACCCGGTCGACCACCGTCAGCCCGTCCACCCGCGAGCCGGCATGGTTCGTCACCCGGATCGTGAACGGCGCCTGCTCGCCGCGCCGGATGTAGCGCAGGTCGGCAAGCTTGACGATGGAGATCTCGCTCGCCGCCGCCGGAAGGGAGAGCACAATGACGCTCTCATCGGAGACCACCTCCGTCCCCGTCACCCGCGTCCCGTTCGCATAGCCAACCGCCGTCGCCGTGTTCTCAACAGCGTTCTCGATCCCCGCTGCCGCGTCGATGTCCAGCTCTGCCAGGGTATAACTGGCCGTAAACTTCCGCTCCTCGCCGGGCTGGAGTGTCGCGGCGGAAGGCGCGAAGTCGGACAGTGTGCCGCCGCCATCGATATCGCCGAAGAGCGGCCCATCATCCTGCGGCACGACATCGGACAGCGGCACGTTGCCCGT
>NZ_JBHSUM010000221.1:0-5091 GCF_042660605.1 Nitratireductor sp. GCM10026969 | reverse complement strand
ACTGGCGGTCGATGCCGCCCACGGCTTTGCCTATCCCGCGATCGAGCTGGCGCTCGACTGGCTGCCGGATGCGGCGCGCAGGCAAGGCGTGGCCATTGCCGGCCTTCGCCGCTCGCACCATTGCGGCGTGACCGGCCTGTTCGTGGAACGGCTGGCGGAGGCCGGCATCATTGGCCTGATGGTCGCGAACTCGCCGGCGGCCATGGCGCCCTGGGGCGGAAAGCGTGCGCTCTTCGGCACCAACCCGATCGCGTTTGCGGCACCATTGGAAGGGGCGGAACCACTCGTCATCGACATCTCCCTCTCCAAGGTGGCGCGCGGCAAGATCATGGCGGCCAAGCAGAAGGGGGAGGCCATTCCGGAAGGCTGGGCGCTGGACGCCGAGGGCCACCCGACGACGGATCCCGAGGCCGCGCTCGCCGGTACCATGGTGCCCATGGGCGACGTCAAGGGCACCGCGCTTGCGCTGATGGTGGAGATGCTGTGCGCCGGGCTCACCGGCGCCAACTATGCCTATGAGGCCACCTCCTTCTTCGAGGCCGAGGGCGCGCCCCCTGGCACCGGACAGACGCTGATCGCCATCGATCCGGCGGCGTTCGGTCCGGGCGCGGGGGCACGCTTTGCCGAGATGGCCCGGCTCATCGAGGATATGGAGGGCGTGCGCCTGCCCGGCCGCCGCCGCCAGGCCCTGAAACGGGAGCTGGCGCACGGGGGCATTCCCGCCGACCCGAAGCTCCTGCGCGAGATCGAGGCGATCGGCCGGTGAAAGACGTGATCCCCGCATTGCTGTTATTCACCGCGCTGCCATGAGCACATTCCTGCCGGCGATCCGTCTGCTGCAGCCGGACAGGCTGAAGGGCCTGGCGCCCGGCGTCATGCTGGCGGTCCTCATCGCGCTTGCGGCGACCTTTCTGTCCGAGCACTACGGAGCGCCGGTCATGCTGTTCGCGCTTCTGCTGGGCATGGCCTTTCATTTCCTCTGGGACGAGCCGCGCTGCGCCGCCGGAATCGACTTCGCCTCGAAAACGCTGCTGCGTCTCGGCGTCGGGCTTCTGGGCGCCCGCATCACCTTCGAGAAGATCGGCGCGCTCGGCTTCGGGCCGATCCTCTTGGTGCTCGTTTCCGTCACTGCCACGATCGGCTTCGGCCTCCTCATGGCGCGGCTTTTTCGCAGGCACTGGACTTTCGGCATGTTGACCGGCGGCGCGGTGGCGATCTGCGGCGCCTCGGCCGCGCTCGCCATTTCTGCCGTGCTGCCGAACCGGCCGGAGCGCGAAAAGGACACGCTCTTCACCGTCATCGCGGTGACCGGGCTTTCCACTATCGCGATGATCGCCTACCCGATCCTGTTTACCGCGCTCGGCTTCGACGACCGGGAGATCGGCGTCATGATCGGCGCCACCATCCATGACGTCGCGCAGGTGGTCGGCGCGGGCTACGCCGTCTCCGAGGAGGCGGGCGACACGGCGACCTTCGTGAAGCTCCTGCGTGTGGCATTGCTCCCGGTTGTGGTGATCTCGATCATGCTTTTCGCCAGGCGCGGGGAGGGGGCGAAGGGCGTGTCTCTGCCGTCATTCGTGGTGCTGTTCGCCGCTCTCGTCGTGGCCAACAGTGTCGGTGCCATCCCGGCAGTGGCTGCCGCCGCGTTGTCGGAGATATCGCGCTGGCTGCTGGTGGTGGCGATCTCCGCGCTCGGCATGAAGACGGCGCTGAAGGAAATGTTCGCGCTGGGCGCCGGCCACATCAATGTGGTCGTCTCCATCACCCTCTTCCTGATGGCACTCGCCCTCGGCCTCTCCGTGCTTGTCTGACGCGCCGGGAACCGCGTCGCAATCTGCCGTGCTCGGCTGGAACCTCGCGGGACACGGATGATTGGGACCCGTGAATGCGACCCGAAAGGAGGCAAATGATGGCCGACAATGCGAAGGAACGGCTCGTGGACTTCCTCGACAGGAATGCCTTCGCGCCCGTGCTCGATGCGGATCCGGATTCCTATCCCGAGAACAAGCGAGACGAGCTCAGGGGCGTGCAGGACGCCACGCGCGCCGAGCGCGAGCGCTTCCACAACTACGGCTCGGCGCGGGAAGTCTACGAGATGTACAAGGACGACCTGTCCTCCGAACCCGCCCAGAAGGTCCACCGCCAGCTCCACGAGCTGGAGCTGCCGACGCTGGGAGATTTCAAGGCCGAGTTCGAGCGTCTGGCGCAGGACGCCGGCGTGCAGAGCTGAGCGGAGGATTTGTCATGAACGATAAACGCGAACACGGGATCAACAAGGCGACCAGCGGCCACGTGAAGGAGAAGGCGCCATCGGAGAAGGGCGGCAGCCAGGCCCGCAAGGCGCAAGAATGGGGCGGCGGCACCAAGGCCGCGAAGGGGCCGGTGACGAAGGAAGACCGCCGCAACCCGAATTCCAGCCAGAAGAGCTGACGCGTGCGGAGCGGCCTTCCGGTTCGGGAGGTCGCTTCTTGCCACGTCAGCGGTTGAACAGCCACAGGATCAGGCTGAGCACGATGCTGATGAGGATCGAGGTCGTGATGGGGATGTAGACGCGAAAGTTCTCGCGCCCCAGGACCAGGTCGCCGGGCAGGCGGCCGAGGCCCATCTTCTGCAGGAACGGCCACAGGAGACCGACCGCGATCAAGATGACACCGAAAATGATCAGAAGCCTGCTCATCTCCGTCCCGCCGCTGCGCACGTCGCAAAGGACGATGTAAGCAGGAGAAGGTCCATTTCAAGAAGGGCTTCGGTCCTTCGCCGTCCCGGGAGCGGCCATCTTGCGGTGCTTCTCGGCAAGCCAGTCGGCGGGCATGAGATGAGCCATCGCCGCCTGCATCTTGTTGGAAAAGCCGGTCACCACGCCGGATTCTCCCTTCATCATCGCATCGAACCCGGCGCGCGCCACCTTGGCGGGGTCGTCCTTGTCTGACGTCCCCAACCGCGTGTCCTCCATTTCCGCCCGGTCGAAAAATTCCGTGTCGGTCGGGCCGGGCATCAGGCAGGTGACGGTGATGTCGGTGTCCTTGAGCTCGTTGCGCAGCGCCCAAGAGAAGCTGTCGATGAAGGCCTTGGTGGCGTTGTAGACGGCCTGGAAGCTGCCGGGCATGAACCCGGCGATCGAGCCGGTGAACAGAATGCGTCCGCGGTTTCGCTCCCGCATGTCGCGGCCGACGCGGTGGGCGAGCAGAACGGTGCCGGTCACGTTCGTGTCGATCACGCGGCGGATGTCCGCGGTCTCCTGGTCGAGAAAAGCGTGGCCAAGCCCGCGGCCAGCATTGGCCAAGAGCAGTTCGACCGGGCGGCCGGCAAGCGCCTGGTAGAGCTGTTCGACCCCTTGCGCCGTGCCGAGATCCGCCTCGACGGGCTCCACCGCCACGCCCTTGGCGCGAAATTCCTCCGCTGCGCGGGCGATTTCCGGTTCGTCGGCGGCGACGACGAGATCATAGCCGGCTTCCGCGCAGCAGATGGCCAGCGCGTGGCCGATGCCGGTGGATGCGCCGGTGACGACGGCAAGGCCGGGCTTGTCAGCCACGTTCCTGCTCCCAACGCGGTTTCAGTATGACCTTGGTGGTCTCGTTCTGCTCATAGGCGAACTTGCGGTAGGCCTCCGCGGCGTCTTCGAGCGGCATGCGATGGCTGATGAGGAAGGTGGTGTCCACTTTCCCCTCGCGGATCATGTCGAGCAGCATCGGCAGATATTTCTGCACATGCGTCTGGCCGGTGCGCATGGTCAGGCCCTTCTGCATGAAGGCGCCGACGGGGAACTTGTCGATGAAGCCGCCATAGACGCCGGGCACCGAGACGCGGCCGCCCTTGCGGCAGGAATAGATCGCCTGGCGCAGCACATGCGGCCGGTCGGTCTCGAGCTGCACCGTCTGCTTGACATAGTCGTAGAGATTGTCGGGCGAGAAACCGTGGCTTTCCATGCCCACGGCGTCGATGACGGCATCCGGACCGATCCCGCCCGTCATCTCGATCAGCGCCTCGTAGACACGCGCGTTCCTATAGTTGATCACGCTGGCGCCGAGCTTCCTCGCAAGCTCCAGCCGGTGCGGATAGTGATCGATGGCGATCACCTGCCCGGCGCCCATGATGAGGGCGCTCTGGATGGCGAACAGGCCCACCGGTCCGCAGCCCCACACGGCGACGGTGTCGCCCTCCTGGATTTCGCAGTTCTCCGCCGCCATCCAGCCCGTCGGCAGGATGTCGGAGAGGAACAGCACCTGGTCGTCCTCCATCCCCTCGGGGACGACGATGGGGCCGATATCCGAGAACGGCACGCGCACATATTCCGCCTGCCCGCCGGCATAGCCGCCCGTCAGGTGCGAATAGCCGAACAGGCCGCTCATCTGATAGCCGTAAAGCGTCTCCGACATATCGGCCTTGTCGGCCGGGTTGGAATTGTCGCAGGCGGAATAGAGTTGCCTTTCGCAATAGAAGCACTTGCCGCAGGCGATGGTGAAGGGCACGACCACCCGGTCGCCCTTCTTCAGCTTTTCGTTGCCGGGCCCGACATCCACCACCTCGCCCATGAACTCGTGGCCGAGAATGTCGCCGGGTTTCAGTGTCGGGATCACCGCGTCGTAAAGATGCAGGTCCGAACCGCAGATCGCCGTCGAGGTGACCTCGATGACGGCGTCGCGCGGATTGACGATCTCCGGGTCCGGAACGGTCTCGACGCGGACATCCTTCTTTCCCTGCCAGGTAAGGGCTCGCATGGTTTCTTCCCTTGCTGGTTTACGCGTGCCGGGCGGTGCGGCCGGCGACGGCGACCTCGCCCGTCTCCATGAGCTGCTTGAAGCGTTTCAGTTCGCGGCGGGTCTGGATGCGCGGCTCGCGCTGGAAGAGCTTGGCGGCCGCCCAGCCAAAAGCCCCGCCCGGCGGATCGTAAGCGATGGTCGCTTCGACCTCGGTGCCACGGCCGCCCGGTGCGTCCCGAAAGACGATACGGCCGCTGTTGCGCACCTCGGCGCCTTCGTCGGACTTCCAGGCGATGAGTTCGTCCGGGCGCTCGTCGGTGATCGTCGTCTCGAAGGTGATCGTGCTGCCGCCCGGCGCGGCCACGACCCAGCGCGCGCCCTTGTCGCCGAC
>NZ_JBHSUM010000220.1:0-5121 GCF_042660605.1 Nitratireductor sp. GCM10026969 | reverse complement strand
CAGGCCGCCGAGGGACCGGCGCAAGGGGGGCAAGGACGGCCATAAGGGCGGACCGGCAAGGCCGCAGCGCGAGGACCGCCCGCCGAAGGTCGATCCCGACTCGCCCTTCGCGAAGCTGGCCGCACTCCGAGATCAGCTCAGGAAATAGGCGGGCCTCGCGTGGGCGCGGACGGACGGCAGCGTATCGACAAGTGGCTGTTCTTCGCGCGGGTGGTCAAATCCCGCTCGCTCGCCGCCCGGCTGGCCCAGGCGGGCCGGGTGAGGGTCAATCGCAACAAGATCGACCAGGCCGCCCATCAGGTACGGCCGGGCGACGTGCTCACGATCACGCTCGACCGACGGATTCTGGTCTATCGCATTCTCGCGTCGGGCGAGCGGCGCGGGCCGGCCGACGAGGCCAGGCTGCTCTATGAAGACCTGACGCCGCCCGCACGGCCCGGCAGTGCCGAGCCTCCGGCCCTGCGGCCCCTTCGCGAGCCGGGCGCCGGGCGCCCCACCAAGAAGGACAGGCGGGCGTTGGACAGGTGGCGCGGCGAAGAATAGAGGCCGGCACCGCACCGCCGTTTCCCGACATTGCACCGGTGAAAAGCTGTTCTCCTGCGACGTGCGGCGGCGGAATGGCGACCCTTGCCACGGCGCTTTAAAGGGTCTACCTCACCCGCCGAAAGTGATTGCGGCCCGAAAGGCCGGGGAGCCCGATATGACCTATGTCGTGACCGACAACTGCATCAAGTGCAAGTATATGGACTGCATCGAGGTATGCCCCGTCGACTGCTTCTATGAGGGCGAAAACATGCTCGTCATTCATCCCGACGAGTGCATCGACTGTGGCGTCTGCGAGCCGGAATGCCCCGCCGAGGCGATCAAGCCCGACACCGAGCCGGGTCTCGACCAGTGGCTGCAGGTTAATACCGAGTATGCCGAGAAGTGGCCGAATATAACGGCCAAGAAAGAACCGCCCGCCGACGCCAAGGAATTCGACGGCGTCGAAAATAAATTCGAGAAGTATTTCTCGTCCGAGCCGGGCGAAGGCGATTGATCTAATGACGCGGCCGTGCAAGGGTCGCGTCACCGTGTCGCATGTTGGGCAGGCGGGCATTTTGCCTTCCGGCCATGAGTGTGCACGTGCAGCAAATTGTTGATTCTTTCAGCCTTTTGTGTTAGATTCTTTTGACATGCCGGTGACAACACGTCTTTTGATGGCGCAGACGCGATAATCACTGAAAGGTGGGGCCTATTTCCGGACCAAGGCGACTTGGGCCAGGCAAGGATGCACGAGCGGCAACCGCTGGCTTCCGGAAGCCTCAAGACCTGCGCACACTTCGACGATAGCCGGCCTGCGGCATGGGCGGGGCGAGGGTACGACTCCGCCCCCAACAAGAACAGGAGTGTTAGGCGTATGGCAACCCAGCAAAAGAAGTCGGCACAGCGCCAGGGTTTCAAGACGGGCGAATACATTGTCTATCCCGCGCACGGGGTTGGACAGATCGTCACCATCGAGGAACAGGAGGTGGCCGGCCACACGCTGGAGCTGTTCGTTATCGATTTCCAGAAGGACAAGATGCGGCTCAAGGTGCCGGTCGCCAAGGCGACTGCCATCGGCATGCGCAAGCTTTCCGAGACGGATTACGTCGATCGGGCGCTGAAGGTGGTTCAGGGGCGCGCACGCGTCAAGCGCACCATGTGGTCGCGCCGCGCGCAGGAATACGACGCCAAGATCAATTCCGGCGATCTCATCTCCATTTCGGAGGTGGTGCGGGACCTTTACCGCGCCGAACACCAGCCGGAGCAGTCCTATTCCGAGCGCCAGCTCTACGAGGCCGCGCTCGACCGGATGGCGCGCGAGATCGCCGCGGTCAACCGCATGTCGGAAACCGAGGCGGTGCGCCTCATCGAGGTGAACCTCAACAAGGGACCGCGCCGCGGCAAGACCGAAGCCGATAACGAGGAAACGGAGAAGGAGGAGGCGGCGTAAGCCACCCTCTTTCACCACCGGCAGCTTCGAACCCGGCCGCTTGCGGCCGGGTTTTTCATTTGTCGGAGTGGTTCATGGCCTGCATGCAGCCATTCGCGAAGGGGCTGCAGGCGCAAAAGGAGTTACGGTCGCTTATCAGGCGAAGGGACGCCGAAGCGATCACAATTGCGCGAGGCATCTCGCGCCATAACCGCTGTGCTCCGCTTCGACCCTCCTGCCGGTGGAACTTTTGGCGTTCCACACGGGTTAAGCGATGCGACGTCCGAAACGGCTCGGCTCCGGCCGGCCATCGGCCCGCGAGGAGGCTTGGGAGCGCGAGATGCAGCAAGACGCCAGGCGCAAGCTGATCAAGGCGGCGATGAAGGCGCCATATTTGGCCCGGGAGGAGGAGCACGCGCTGGCCATCCGCTGGAAGGAGCGTCAGGACCAGCAGGCGCTGCACCGCATGACCATGGCACATATGCGGCTCGTCATCGCCATGGCGGCCAAGTTCCGCCATTTCGGCCTTTCCATGAGCGATCTCATCCAGGAGGGCCATGTCGGGCTCCTGGAAGCGGCGGCGCGCTTCGACCCTTCACGTGAGGTTCGCTTCTCGACCTATGCCACCTGGTGGATACGCGCCTCCATCCAGGATTACATCCTGCGCAACTGGTCTATCGTGCGTGGCGGCACGAGCTCGGCCCAGAAGGCGCTTTTCTTCAATCTGCGGCGCCTGCGCACCAAGCTGCAGAAGGCCGGCGGCGACACGCCCAGCCAGGACGTCTATCGCGAAGTGGCGCAGGCACTCAGGGTTTCGGAAGCCGATGTAGCTCTGATGGACGCGCGCCTTGCCGGCTCCGACACCTCGCTCAACGCGCCCTTGAAAAGCGACGGCGACATGGCCTCCGAGCGCATCGAGTTTCTCGTCTGCGACTCCCCGGCACCGGACGAGGTGGTGGGCGAGGCGATCGACGGCGAGCGCCGCGCGCAATGGCTGAACCAGGCACTGGGCACGCTCAACGGGCGCGAGCTGACGATCCTGCGCGAAAGGCGCCTGTCGGAGGACGGCGCAACACTGGAATCCCTCGGCGCGACGCTGGGCATTTCCAAGGAGCGGGTGCGCCAGATCGAGTCGCGCGCCATGGAGAAGCTGCGCACCGCGCTCGTGAAGCGGCACCCCGAGATCGCCCCGCAGGCCGGCTGACGCTATTCGTCGGTGACGATCTTGACGCGGTCGCCGGCCGAGATGGTCGACCCGGATCCCAGACCGTTCAACACGCGGAAGAGCTCAAGCTTGCGGTCCACCCCTTCCATCCGGTTGGCGAAGGTGGCGACGGATTCGCCCGGCCTGACGGTTACCACGCGGATCTTGAGCGGCTTCAGCGCGGCGATCTCGGCTTTGTCGAGGACGCGGAAGCTGCCGGTGATCGCACGGGCCGTGCGTTCGAGCGCATCGCTGTCGCGCGGGGCGCCGGTCAGCAGACGGTAGACCTGCTCGCCGACGCGCACCACCGTCACGTCGAACTGCCATTCCCCCGTATAGGCGCGGGCCGTCGCCGCTTCGCGGCCGTTGATCGTCGTCTCGCGAATGGAGCTTGCATCCAGCCCACCCAGCCAGTCACCCTGCAGGTAGTCCCTGAGGGAAACGCTGCGCGCAACCGTGGCCCCATCGAAACGGAAGGCCAGGTCGTTCGGCCCGGAGGCAACGACCTCGCCGGCTGAATTGTCGATCACGAACCCTTCCGGCACGGCAAAGGCAACCCCCAGCGTGGGGTGCAGGAACTGGCGCCCGCGCACATAGCCCTGGTCCGCCCGGTCGCCAAAGAGAAGACCGTCGAGCCCGTCGAGGAACGTGTCGCGGTCGCGGTCGCCGGCCCCTGGCGCGCCATAGCTTTGCGCGTGCTCCTGCGCCAGCTCGATACGGCGCGGCGCGTTCGGATGGCTTGCCAGGAAATCGAGGCTCTGATCCCGTGCGCCGCTGACGTTGCGATAGCTCTGATAGGCATCCATGGAGCGCAGGAAACGCGCCGCCGCGTAAGGATCGTAGCCAGCGCGCCAAATGGAACGGATACCGATCTCGTCTGCCTCAAGCTCCTGATTGCGCGAGAACTGGGCAAGCCGCAGTTTGCTGCGCACCGCTGCCGCGCGTGCATTGCTGTCGGAGCTTAAGACCCCCTCCACCACGCGCGAGGTCAGGTTCACCTCCGCCTCCCAGCGCTGGCGCTCGATCCCGTGATTGGCCGTCACATGCGCCATTTCGTGGGCGAGAACGGCGGCAATCTCCGCCGAATCGTTCGCAAGCGCCAGAAGCCCGCGCGTGATATAGAGATAGCCGCCCGGCAGGGCGAAGGCATTGATGCTGGGCGAATCGAGAATGGTGATGCGGTAGGTCTGGGACGGATTGTCCGGGTCGAGCGTCAATTTGCCGACGATCCGCGCCAGCATGCGCTCCAGCTTCGGATTGGAGTATTCGCCGCCATAGGTCTGCAGGATCTTCGGATGCTGCCGCCGCGCCAGGTCCGCCAGCCGGTCGCCGCGCGTCACCGTGTCCACCGTCACCGGATTGGGGGACGGCACGAAGCCGACCTCCGTCAGTTCCGCCGGCTGGCAGCCGGCCAGACCCGACACCAAGCCGGCGAACAGCACCTTGCGCAAGGGCCGTATTCCCGCCCCGGAGGTCAAGGCCATTCTCGTGGGTAGACGAGGGAACAGGACGATATCCTTTCGACAGCTTTCCGGTTGGCACCTGCGCTCGTTGCCGAGCTAGCCACAGACTTCCCGACAAAACAAGAATCCGCATGCGGAGCCTGCACCCGTGACGGTAAATAATGACGAAATCGGGTTAGGCAATTCAACTTTTGGAAAGGACCGCTATCTGCGCGCGCCGAGATAGCGGTCGAAAGCGGGCGACTTGCCGCCGGACAGGAAATCGCGCGTGGGGCCGACGGCTGAGACGATGCCGTTTTCCAGAAAGACCAGTGTCCGGGACAGGCGCTCGGCGTCGCGCGGATCGTGGGTGGCCATGAGCACCGTCATGCCCTGCTCCCCGTGAAGATCGGTGATCAGATCCAGCATCTCGTCGCGCAGCGCCGGCCCGAGCGAGGCGAAGGGCTCGTCGAGGAAAAGGACGGCCGGCCGGCGCACCAGAACGCGCGCCAGCGCCACGC
>NZ_JBHSUM010000219.1:0-5287 GCF_042660605.1 Nitratireductor sp. GCM10026969 | reverse complement strand
GCTCACCCAACCGCTCGGCCTCCAGGTAGAGCCCGCGCAGGCCCAGCAGGCGCGTTTCCGGATCATCCGCCATGGTGGCGAACTTCCCGCGGGCCGCGTCGTGGTCGCCTTCGAGGAGCGCCGCCTGGGCATCGAGCAGCCGGATCAGTGGCTCGCGATCGGCCGGAAGCAGCTTCGCCGCCTGCTTACCCATGCGCCGGGCCATCCCGCCATCGCCGGCGCCCGCGGCAATCATGCCCGTGGACAGTGCCTGATAGCCACGGTTGCGGCGGCGGGCGCGGAAATAGCGCGCCACGGCATGCGGCGTGTTCCAGATGCTGCGAATGAGCCACCACAGGAACATGATGGCGGCGACGGCCAGCACCAGAAGCACCGCGGCCACCACCAGCGACACCTCGTAGCGGTAGCCGGCAAAGGTGATGACCAAATCGCCGGGCCGTTCCGCCAGCCAGGAGAAGCCGAATCCGACCAGGAAGACGACGACAAGAAAGAAAAGAACACGAACCATGAATGTCTTCCTCAAGCCGGCTGCAACACGCTGGAGAGCGTCTCTTCAAGGATCCGGTCGGCCGCCTGCCGCGCGCGCAGCTTTTCGGCGAAGGCGCGCGCCGCTTCCTGCGCCTCCGGCGGCAGCGATTCGTATTCGGCGAGGGCCTGGCCGTAATCGCCGTTCTCTACCGCCGCCTCCATGCGCGCGGCGACTGCCTCCGGCGCATCGCCCTCGACCTCGCCCACCGGCCGTACCGTGACGACGGAGCGTGCGCTCGCCATCAGGCGGTCCAGGAAACCGGCATCCCCCGCCGGTGGGGAAACCGCCTCGGCAATGCGCGAAGCTGCCTGCGGCGCCTCGGCGGCCAGTTCCGCACGGGTGGGAATGCCCGTCTCCGCATAGGGGCGAAGGTCGGCGAGCCCCTCGGCCTCCGGGGAGAGCGAGGCGAAGGTTTCGAGCTCGCGCGCGAAAGGTTCGCCGCGTTCCACCGCCGCGCGAAGCGCCGATGCGGCGACCACCAGTGCCAGGCGCGGCCCCTCGTCCATCTCCTCGAACCGTGCCGTCAGCGCATCGAGCCTACCGCTCAACGCCTGTAGCTGCTCGGCGTTGGCCTCCGCTGCCTGCTGTGCTGCCGCCGACGTTTCGCGCAGGCCTTCCAGTTCCGAGGCGAGTGCCGCGATGCGCTCGCTCGTCTCGCCGTTGCCCGCGCCTTGGGCGCCGGCCTCGGCAAGTGTCGCCACCTGGCTTTCCAGTTCGGCAATGCGGGTGTCCAGCGCCTCGAGGCCGGCATTTTCCCCCGCGCCGCCCGAGGAGACAGCGTCCTGCAGCGCCGCAAGGCCCTGGCGAAGATCGGCGATCTCCTGGAGAGGCCCGGCAAGCGCCTGTTCCAGTGCGTCCCCGGACGTCCCGGCCGGCGTCGCCTCGCGCAACTGCGCAACCTCGCCCGACAAGGCTTCCATTTCCTGGCGGAGTTCGGTCACCGCCGGGTCTGGACCCGCACCACCGTCCTGCATCCTTTCGAAGACCTGCATGCCGCCGGCGACGACACCTCCGCCGACCAGACCGGCGATCACCGCGAGCGCAATCGAACCCGTCCTGCCGCGCGGCTTCTCCTCTCCCGGCGTTTCGGACGGCGGTGGCTCGGATGCCGGCGGCCCCTCGCTTTCGGGAGCCGCCTCTTCTTCGACCGGTCCCGGCTCCTCCTGAGGAGTGCCGTCATCCGCATCCGCCCGCGCCTCGACGTCGGGCTTGTCGGTATCGGCGCCACCTGTTTTGGGCGAAGGTGATTCGGTCTGCTCAACCCGCGGCTGTTCCGGTTCGGCCGTCTCACCGGGCGCGCCTTCCACCGAATCGGCTTCCAGATCGATCGTTACCGGGTCCCGTTTCGTCTTGGAATGGCGCGTCCTAGGTGTCTTGGCCATCAGGCACTCCGCTGGCAGTTCCTATCCGTGCGCGCTGGTGCAGCGCAGCACCTTCACTACCATAGGAGAGTGACATGGCCAGAGTCCTGCGTCATAATCGACTTTCCAGCAGAGAAAGCATCGCCGCCTCGTTCGGTTCCCGCGCCACCACCGCCGCGGCACGCAATTCCCGCGGCAAAGCCTCGGCTATTCGCGGAGAGAGGGCATAGGGGCAGGCGTTTTCGATCAGTTCACGCGGGATCGCCCGGCCGATGAGCTCCGAGAACGTCTGCGCGGCGAAAGCGGAATAAAAGAGCGCCGCATTCACCGGGAGTCCCCGAAACGCCGCCTCCACGGTACCCGCGGAGGGCGACAGCGGACGCGTATCGTAGGTTTCGCAGACGACCGGCGCGAGGCCGGCGCCAGCAAGCCCCTCCTCCAACACGTCCCGACGCACCTTTCCGCAGAGAAGGAGAACCCTGCTTTCGCGCGCCATCGCACCGGCGATACGGTCCACGAGGCCGCGCGCATCCCCGGCGCCCTCGTCGACGGGTCCAAGCCCTGCGTCCCGGACGGCCGCGCCGGTCGCCTCCCCCACGGCAAAGACAGGCAGACCGGCCAATCGCCGCAGAAATTCGGGCGGCGCATACCGCACGGCATTCGCGCTCGAAGCGGCCACTGCGCCGAATTGCCCTCGAGGCGGAGTAAAAGGTCTCACGGGTGTTATTCCGGTAAGCGGCAGCACCACCGGCTCGAAGCCAAGCGCCTTGAGCCTTTCGGCGGTGCGCGTGGCGCCGGGGTCCGGCCGGGTCACGAGCACGCGGGCCATCGGCAGTCCTTCAATCCCAGGAATCGAAAAAGCGGTTGCCCGCCTTCTCGCGGATGCGCGCTCCGGCATCCGCGCCGATCTTCGCGGCGTCGTCCACACTGCCCTCGCCGGCGATCTCGTGCGCCTCGCGCCCGTCCGGCGTGAGGATCATGCCGGAAAAGCGCAGGTTCTTCCCTTCCACCTTCGCCTCGCCCGCGATCGGCGTGCGGCATGAGCCGTCGAGCGCGGCGAGAAAGGCTCGCTCGCAGGCAAGCGCCGCGCCGGTCGGCGCGTGACGGATCGCCTCGACCACGCCTCCGACCCAGGCGTCACCGACGCGGGTTTCGATGCAGATGGCCCCCTGGCCGAGCGCCGGCGGAAAGGTCTCGGGATCCATGACGGCGCTCGCCACGTGCTCCATCTTCAGCCGTTTCAATCCCGCCAGAGCCAGAAGCGTGCCTTCGGCGACGCCGTCTTCCAGCTTCTTCAACCGCGTCTGCACGTTGCCACGGAACATGCCGACCTCGAGATCGGGCCTGAGCCTGAGCGCCAGCGCCTGGCGGCGCAGCGAGGACGTACCGAGCTTCGCCCCTTGCGGCAGGTCCTCCAGGCGCTCGACCCGCCGGCCGATGAAGACGTCGCGCACGTCCTCCCGCTCCAGGAAGGCGGAAATCTCCAACCCCTCCGGCAGGACGGTGGGCATATCCTTGGACGAGTGCACGGCCAGATCGATCCGGCCGTCGATGAGCGCCTGCTCGATCTCCTTGGTGAAGAGCCCCTTGCCGCCGGCTTCCGACAGGGGCCGATCCTGGATCCGGTCGCCGCTGGTGCGGATGACGGCGATCTCGAAGGCTTCCTCCGGCAGGTCGTGCGCGGCCATCAGCCGTGCACGCACTTCCGCCGCCTGGGCCAGAGCCAGGGCACTGCCGCGCGTTCCGATTCTCACCACATCCGTTTGCATGTCGTCATGTCCGTGCTAACCGGCTTTCTCGAAATCCGTGACCGGCCTCACCGATACCTATCGGGGAATGGCCCGGTCGGCAACACGGGGCAAGTGGCGCCGAATGACACGCGTGCTGGGCATCGAGACGAGCTGCGACGAGACCGCCGCGTCCGTGGTCGCGCGCGCCGACGACGGCGCCCCCGCGATCCTCTCAAATGTCGTGCTGAGCCAGATCGAAGAACACGCGGCCTTCGGCGGCGTGGTGCCGGAGATCGCCGCCCGCGCCCATGTGGAGGCGCTGGACGGCGTCATCACGGCGGCCCTCGCCGAAGCGGGCCTGACGCTCCACGACATCGACGCCCTCGCCGCCACGGCCGGCCCCGGCCTGATCGGCGGGCTGATCGTCGGGCTGACCACGGCAAAGGCCATCGCCGCGGCCACGGGAAAACCGCTCCTGCCCATAAACCACCTCGAAGGCCACGCGCTGACGGCGCGCCTGACGGACGGCCTCGACTTTCCCTATCTGCTTCTGCTCGTCTCCGGCGGCCACACGCAGATCCTCCATGTACAAGGCGTCGGGCGTTACGAGCGCTGGGCAAGCACCATCGACGATGCCCTGGGCGAGGCCTTCGACAAGACCGCCAAGCTTCTCGGCCTGCCCTATCCCGGCGGGCCGAGCGTGGAAAAGGCCGCGTTCCAGGGAGACCCCGCCCGCTTCACCTTCCCGCGCCCGCTCAAGGGGGAGGCGCGGCCCGACTTCTCCTTCTCCGGCCTCAAGACCGCGGTGCGCCGCGCCGCGACCGAGCTTGCGCCCCTGTCGGAGGATGACATCGCCGACATCTGCGCCTCCTTCCAGCGCGCCGTCACCGAGACCCTTGCCGACCGCGTCGCTCGCAGCCTGGAGCGCTTCCGCAAGGCGCATTCCAAGCATGCCCGCCCCGCCCTGGTGGTGGCCGGCGGCGTCGCCGCCAATGCCGCGATCCGCAACACGCTTGAAACCCTGTGCTCGAACGAAGGTTTTACCCTGGTGGCGCCACCGGTGAAACTGTGCGGCGACAACGCCGCCATGATCGCCTGGGCCGGTCTGGAGCGGCTGGAAGCAGGGCTTGTCGAGGAAGATGCGCTCGCCTTCGCCCCGCGCCCGCGCTGGCCTCTCGATGCCGGGTCGGACCCTCTCTACGGCGCCGGCAAACGCGGAGCCAAGGCATGAGCGAAAACCGGAGGATCACCGTTCTGGGAGCCGGCGCCTGGGGCACGGCCCTGGGGCTGACGATGCACCGCGCCGGCCACAAGGTCACGCTCTGGGCGCGCGATCCGGCGCTCGCCCACGAGATCGAGCACGCGCACACCAACAGCCGCTATCTGCCGGGCGTGACGCTCGACCCTGAGATCATCGCCCTTGACGATACTGCCGCTACCCTTTCCGGCGCGGGGTGCGTGCTGACGGTCACGCCTGCGCAGAGCCTGCGCGCCGTGCTGACCCTCGCAGCCGAGACGCTTGCGCCGGATGTGCCCGTCGTCCTGTGCGCCAAGGGCATCGAGCGCGACACCGGTCGGCTGATGTCGGAAGTGGCCCGCGAGGTCCTTCCGCAAAACCCGATCGCGGTGCTTTCGGGGCCCAGCTTTGCCGCCGACGTGGCGCGCGG
>NZ_JBHSUM010000218.1:0-5305 GCF_042660605.1 Nitratireductor sp. GCM10026969 | reverse complement strand
GAGCGCCTGGCGCGCCGATTCCACGGCGGCTTCCTTGCCTTCGGCCTCGAGGCGCATGATCAGGTCGCCCTTCTCGACGGCCTCGCCTTCCGAGACGGGGAGCTCATCGACGATGCCGGCGGTGCGGGCGGCGAGCACGGCGCGCTTGTCGGCTTCGGTCTGGCCGGAAATGCGGATCGTGCGGGCATGCTCGAGGCGGGACGGCATGGTTGCCTGCACGGTCTTGACCTCGGCCGGACGTTCCGGCTCGGCCTCGGCGCGTGCGGCTTCCGCCTCCTGGGTCGCGCTGCCGACGGACGAGAATTCACCGGTGGCGATCCAGGCAGCTGTCGCAATGAGCACCGCCACGGCCGCGATCTTGTGGAACTTCACCTTGGGCATGTCGATTTCCAGTGTGCTAGACCGGGCCGAAACACCGTAAAACAAGAGGCATATGGCCTCGGCGGCCGAACGGTTCAATCACGTTGCGGAACGAAGAAGCGATCCTACAGTCCTATAGCATCATCAGCCTGCCAAAAAATGTCCTGGAGGGCCTCTCCTGACAGGGGTCCCCTTCCGTTGGATCGATCCGCGCAAATTCCTCACGCCAAGGCATCGCCGAGGCGCGGACACATTGACAAAATCCGTCATTTTGTCAACAACCTATTTCTACTATGGCAGGAACCACCTTGAAAGAAGCTAAAGACAATCCCGAAGATGCGCGGCGGACACGCATCATCGAAGGCGCACGCAGCGTTTTCCTGGCCTATGGTTACTCACGTGCAACCATGGACGATATCGCGCGCGCGGTGGAGATTTCACGTCCCGCCATCTATCTGCTGTTCCGCAACAAGGCGGATATTTTCCGCGCCGTGACGCGGGCAATGCTGGAGCAGTCGCACCAGGCGGCGCGCGAGGCCTTGCAGGAAGACCTGCGGTTGGGCGAGCGGCTGTTCGAAGCGCTCGACCGCGGACTGTTCCGCCTCTTCCGTCTCATCGAGGAATCGCCCCACGGCGAAGAACTGGTCGATGTGAACCACAACATCGCATCCGATCTGGTCGCCGATTGGCGCACCAGCATGGTCGCCGGTTTCGCCGATGCGATCCGCGAGGAGGCGGGGTCGCGGGGCGTGCGGCTTGAGGACAACGCCCTGTCGGCCGAGGCGCTGGCGGAGATGCTGTTCGACATATTGGAGGGGCTGAAGGCGCACGGTCTTTGCGGCACGCAAGCCGCTCAGTCGGCGCGTCAGTTCATCACGCTCATCGAATTGGCGCTGGCGCCGCGGTAAGCGTTTTCCCGGAGTTCTACTATTGCGCTGTCCAACCGCCATCCACTGAAAGCGTGGTGCCGGTGATCTGGGCAGCGCCATCGGAGCACAGAAAGACGGTGGCCGCGGCGATCTGCTCGACCGTGGCGAATTCCCGTGTCGGCTGTCTGGCCAGCATGACCTCACGCACCACCGCGTCCCGGTCCATGCGGTGGGTCTTCATCTGGTCGGGAATCTGCGCCTCCACGAGGGGCGTGAGAACATAGCCGGGGCAGATGGCGTTGCAGGTGATGCGGTCTTCGGCCAACTCGAGCGCCACGGTCTTGGTGAGGCCGACCATGCCGTGCTTGGCGGCGACATAGGCCGATTTGAAGGGAGATGCCCGCAGGCCGTGCGCGGAGGCGATATTGACGATGCGGCCGCTGCCGCGTTGCCTCATGTGCGGGATCGCCGCGGCAGTGGTGTGGAAGGCCGAGGATAGATTGATGCCGATAACGGCATCCCATTTCTCCGGCGGAAAGTCCTCGACCGCAGCCACGTGCTGAATCCCGGCGTTGTTGACCAGGACATCGAGTGACCCGAAGCGTCGGGCGGTCTCGTCCACCAGGCGTCGACAGGCTGCCCCATCGGCCATGTCGGCCTGGAGGTAGGCCGCTTTCACGGCGTATTCGCGGGCGATCTCCTCGGCCAGGGCGTGGTCTTCATCGCTGTCGGTGAAGGAATTCAGAACCACGTTGCAGCCATCGGCCGCCAGACCCCGCGCAATGCCCAGCCCTATGCCCGAGGTTGAGCCGGTGATGACGGCCGTCCTTGAGTCGCGCACGGCATGCCTCCATGGTCGGTTTCCGCGACCATATGCAAGGCGATGGTCGTTGCCAAGCGCGAGCGACCTTTCGCCATCACCGGCGCATCATCAGCGCGGCGGCCAATCCCAGGACGACAACGCTGGCGGCGGCGATGGTGGCCGTGGTGGTGGGGTTTTCGCGCGCGGATTGCTGGAGATGCCGGGCGCCGCGGCGCAGTTCCGGCAGGGCGTGTTCGGCATAGTCGCGCATCCAGTCCGCGGTCTCGGCACCCATGTGGCGGACGTCGCCGTATCCGCGCCGGCCACTGCGTGCGACCTGCTTTCTCAAGGAAGTAACTTCGTCGCGAAGATTGGTCAGCTGATCGCGCAGATCATCTCCCATATCGTCGTGGAACCTGTGATGCATGGCAGCCATCCCAATAGATTTTTCTGTTCGCGCAAACCTAACGGCTGCAAGGCACAGCGGGTTCCACGACGCGCAAGGCGGGCATTCGGGCTGGTTGGGGGCGGGCCGGGACGCCTCCTTTTAGCGTTCCGTCAGCTTGAGCTCGATACGGCGGTTGCGGGCGCGGGCCTCGGGCGTGCCAGAGGTGTCGAGTGGCTGGTACTCGCCGAAGCCGGCGGCGACCAGGCGGCTTGCCGGCACGCCCTGGTCGATCAGGAACTCGACCACGGCGATGGCGCGGGCGGCCGACAGCTCCCAGTTGTCGCGATAGCGGCCGGTGCCGGTAAGCGGCACGTCGTCGGTGTGGCCGTCGACCCTGAGCACCCAGTTGATCTCCGGCGGAATCTCCTCCTGCAGGTCGAGAACGGCATCGGCCAGCTTCTGCATCTCCTCCTGCCCGGTGGGATTGATCTCCGTGGCGCCGGAGGCGAACAGCACTTCCGACTGGAAGACGAAGCGGTCGCCGACGATGCGGATGTTCTCGCGGTCGGAGAGGATCTCGCGCAGGCGGCCGAAGAAGTCGGAGCGATAGCGGTTCAATTCCTGCACGCGCTGGGCGAGGGCGACATTGAGACGGCGCCCGAGATCGGCAATCTTGGCGCGTGAGCGCTGGTCGCGTTGCTCCGATGCATCGAGCGCGGCCTCCAGCGCGCCGATCTGCTGCCTCAGCGCGGAGATTTGCTGGTTGAGAAGCTCCACCTGCGACAGGGCGCGCTGGCTCACCTGCCTTTCGTCCTCGAGCTCGCTTGTCAGCGCGCCGATGCGTTCCTGTGCTTCCTCGCTTTGGCCGGCGCCGCTTTCCAGAATCTGTTCAAGGCGCGAGCGCTCCGCTTCCGCTTCCGAAAGGGAGGAGCGCAGGCTGGCGATCGTGTCCTCGGCGTCCTGCGTGTTGGCCCGTTCGAGCGCCAGAAGCTGCGTCAGCTCGTTCACCTGGGCATTGAGACGGTCGAGCACGGCGTCACGACTGGTGATCTCCTGGCTGAGGAAGAACTGTGCCAGCACGAAGACCGACAGCAGGAACATGATGGCGAGCAGGAGGGTCGCCAAGGCATCGACGAAGCCGGGCCAATAGTCGACACCGCGTTCGCGGCGGCGGGCGCGTGCCAGCGCCATCAGCTGTTTTCCCGTTTCTTCAAGGAGGCGGCGATTTTCTCCAGCGTCTCGCGCATCGCCTTCTGGTCCGCCGCCTGGGCTTCCACCCAGTCACGCATCATCTGCTGCTCCTGGCGCATGTTCTTCACCAGGCCGGAAATGCCGTCGGCTAGCGATGCCATGGCCGCGGCAGTGCGCGGATTGCTGCCGCCCGTCTCCTGCGCGGCGCGCAACTTCTCCGCCAGTTCCCGCAGTTCCTCGGACGTGCCGTTCCTGGTGCCCTCGGTCATGTCGGAACTCAGGTCGGTCACCGTGGAGAGCCAGTTCTCCAATTCCGTGTAGAAGCGGTTCTGGGCACGGCCGGCCTGCAGGTCCAGAAAGCCGAGAATGAGGGAGCCTGAAAGGCCGAAAAGGGAGGAGGAAAAAGCCGTGCCCATGCCGCCGAGGGGAGCGGAAAGGCCCGCCTTCAGCGAATCGAGGATGTCGTTGGCGTCGCCCGTGCCAGGATCGAGGGACTGGATCGTGTCGCCGATCGAGCTGATGGTCTGCAAAAGCCCCCAGAAGGTGCCGAGCAGGCCGAGAAAGACGAGCAGGCCGATCAGATAGCGCGAGATATCGCGGCTTTCATCGAGCCTGGTGGCGATCGAATCGAGAATGGAGCGCATGGAGGACGTCGACAGCGCCATGGCGGAGGAGCGGCTGAGCAGCGCCTTCATCGGCGCCAGAAGCACCGGCTCCGTCACCTCCGTGCCGGCGAGGAAGGAGTTCACCCAGCGCACTTCCCTGAAAAGCCTTATCACCTGCATGAAGGCGAGAAGGATGCCGATCGCCAGAACGCCGAGAATGAGCCCGTTGAGACCGGGATTGCTCTGGAACGCCGCGGAAATCTGGCGATAGAGAATGGCCGCCACAAAGCCGGCGATCGCCAGGAAGATCAGCATCGAATAGAGGAAAACCTGTGGACTGGAAAGGCTTCGCGGATCGTATCTCTCTTCGGCGGTGAGATTGTCCGCCCCCAGCGACTTCAGCAAGGCCATCTGTTCCTCGAATGTGTTAGACCGTCCGGACGATCACGCCGCGGCCACCGTGACCGGTGCTTATAGCGTAAATTGCTCAAGGTGCGCAGCCAATCCCGTCTGGTGGTCCGAGCCTGAGATTGGTCGAGACTCTAAACGGAATTGTGACCAAATTGAAATAAGCGCGCGTTCGCCCGGCACAGTGCATGGCCGGGACGAACCGCTTCCGGAAGGAGAGTCCATGGCCAAGGTCCTGGTCACCGGCGCCACCGGCTTCATCGGCCGCCACCTCGTGCCGGTCCTGATCCGCCGCGGCCACACGGTGGTGGAGGCGGGCCGGAACCGGCGTGAGGGCACGCCGCAATTCGTGCCCGTCGGGGCGATCGACGGTGAGACGGACTGGTCACCCGCGCTCGCCGGCGCGGATGCCGTCGTGCACCTTGCCGGCGTCGCGCACCGCCCGGATGCGGCCGAGGCGGCGTATTTCACCGTCAGTGATGTCGGCACCGGACGGCTCGTCGAGGCCTGCGCGGGTATCGGGGTAAAGGCTTTCGTCTTCCTCGGCAGCATTGCCGCGCGTGAAGCGGCGGATGCCTATGGCGCTTCGAAACGAGCGGGCGAAGAGCACGTGCGCCGTTTCTGCGAGGGCGCGGACCGGGCCGGAATCGTGCTGCGGCCGCCGCTGGTCTACGGCTTCGAC
>NZ_JBHSUM010000217.1:0-5359 GCF_042660605.1 Nitratireductor sp. GCM10026969 | reverse complement strand
CGCGCGCGGGCTCGGGCAACGGCACGGGCTTCTCGGGCGCGGCGATCACCGGTTTCTCCATGAGAAGCTCGCTCATGCGCTCGGCCGCACCCGCCGCCTGGGCCAACTCGCCCCAGACCTCCGACAAGGCGCCGAGCGCCCCGGCGGCCAGAATCGCGTAGAGGAGGAACTGCCCGAGCGTCCCCGCCGTGATGGTTCCCGCCAGCACGTCCTGGGAGCCGACCCACAGCACGGCGACCACGGAAGCGGAGGTCGTAAAGATCGCCAGGAAGGTCAGCAGCGCACGCGCGGAGATGGAGGCGCGCGCCGCCCGGAACGCCGCTTCCACCGCCGCACTGAACCGCCTCGCCACGCTCTCTTCATTGGTGAAGGCTTGCAAAACCTTGACGGCGCCGATCTGCTCGCCGGCGAAGGCGCTGGCCTCGGCCAGCGTGTCCTGCGCATGCCGCGCACGCCGCCTGACCGACCGGCCGAAGGCCATCAGCGGCAAAACGATGAACGGGATGGCCACGACCACAAGCAGCGAGAGACGCGGACTGGTGATCACCATCATCGCCAGCGCCCCTAGTCCCATGATCGTATTCCGCAGCGCGACGGAGGCGGTGGCGCCGACGGCGGCCTTGACCTGCGTGGCATCCGCCGTCAGCCGCGAAACGATCTCGCCCGACCGCGCCGTGTCGAAGAAGGAGGGAGAGAGCCGCGTGACGTGGCTGAAGACGTCGTTCCGCAGGTCCGCCACCACGCGCTCGCCCAACGTGACCACAAAGTAGTAACGCAGCGCCGAGGCAAGGGCCAGGACGGCGCCCACCACCAGGAGCATGGAGAAGTAATTGGTGATGAGCGTCCCGTCCGACCCGGAAAAGCCATGGTCGATCATCCGCCGCACGGCAAGCGGAAGCACCAGCGTGGCGGCCGCCGCCAGAAGCAGGAAAGCCACCGCGCCCGCGACCAGGCCGCGGTAGCGGCGCACATAGGGCACCAGCCGCCGCAGGGGCTTGAGGGAACGCCGCGCCTTATCCACGGGCACGGCATCTGTTTCGGCCATTGTGTTTCCTTCCGGCGTCGCCTCCAAGTTTCAGCCTTGGCGGCCTTGTCTCGCCCGGGCGCCTGATGTATAGGCACGCGAGCCTTTCCGAAGCCGTAGCCCTCCTTGGCCGCGGCTTCAAGTTTTCGTCATGGGCGAGATTGCCGCACGGAACGCCGGCAAACGCGCCGATGCGCAGACCATTCAGGATAGACCGATGAAAGCCGACATTCACCCCGATTATCACATGATCAAGGTTGTCATGACCGACGGCACCGAATACGAGACGCGCTCCACCTGGGGCAGCGAGGGCGACACGCTCCAGCTCGACATCGATCCGCGCACGCATCCGGCCTGGACCGGCGGCTCGCAGGCTCTTGTCGACCGCGGTGGCCGTGTTTCCCGCTTCAAGAAGCGCTACGAGGGGCTGGGCATCTGACCCGTCTCCATTCGACACTATCCAGGCGGCCATCGAGCCGCCTTTTCTTTTGCGCATCGGTCTGCAATGAATGCCACGATGCTGACCGACAGACAAACCGAACTGCTCATCCGGCCGACCGCTTCCGCCGATCTTCCCGCGATCACGCGCATCTACCGCCACGCCGTGGAGACGGGCACGGCGAGCTACGAGCTGACGCCGCCTGACGAAGAAGAGATGGCGGCGCGCCGGGAGGCACTCGTCCGCAACAGCTATCCCTATCTGGTGGCGGAAGAAGGCGGTCAGGTGCTCGGCTACGCCTATGCGGGTCCTTTCCGCACCAGGCCGGCCTACCGCTTCATGGTGGAAGATTCGGTCTATATCGCGCCGCACGCGCAGGGCCAGGGCATCGGCCGGCGCCTCCTTACGGTTCTGATCGAGGAATGCGAAAGGCTGGGTTTCCGGCAGGTCGCCGCGGTCATCGGCGACGGCTCACCCTCGAGCCCCTCCGTGCGGCTGCACGAGGCGCTTGGCTTTCGCCATACGGGCGTGCTCGAAGACAGCGGCTACAAGCACGGGCGCTGGCTTGATACGGTTTTCATGCAGCTCAGCCTCAACGGCGGTGCGGCCACCGCCCCGGATCCCGATTCCCTGCCGGAAAGGATGTTTCGCAGAGGCCTTTGAGGGGGAACGCGTAGTGCCTATGCCCGCACGAGCTTAAGCGTGCGGTCGAACACGGCGAGCACGCGGCCGAGTTCATGCCCGCGCTTGAGTATAAGCCCGCTGGCGGCGATCACGCTGTAGGCGCCCTGTTTGCGCGCCAGCTTCGGGTTCTTCACGATCTGGAAGAGCGGCACTTCGCTGGTGCGGCGAAAGACGGAGAAGACGGCCCTGTCCTTCAGATGGTCGATGGCATAGTCGCGCCATTCGCCGGCGGCGACCATCTGTCCGTAGAGACGCAGGATCTGGTTCAACTCCCGCCGGTCGAATGTCACCGGAAGGTCGTTGCGGGCGCGCCGCGCCTCGCTCAGCCATACGAGATTTCCGGAGTCGTCGCCATCCTCCCCCGCGCTTCCGAAATCGGTCATGTCGCGCTCGCATCCTTGTGACAATTTTATGAATCAAGGTGGCTCGGCAAGACAGCAATTGCAACCCCACCGGAAAATGGGGAGCAGCGCGAGCAGCCATCACGAAAGCAGACAAGATGTCGGATTTGGTGATCGCTTGCCCCATTCTCGCCGTTTTCTGTCCAAGCTCCCGCCTGATTTAGAAGCCAGCATCACACTCGTTGCCTGAGACGGTTCGGTCCGGAGACGGCTCCGTACCCCAAGCCCCCCCGCCCACGGGGTCGTGGCCGGATCGAACCAACTCCGGGCGGCTCGCCGCCCAGTCACGCAGGGCAACGATCCCGAACTGGATCAGCGCCGGTACAGGCCAATGCCGTACCGGCGTTTTTTGTTCGTTGTAATCAGCGAGTACGATTTTCGGCCGGCAACCGCCTGAAGCGAGGTTTGCGCGAAATCGCAAAATTCACTACCTCTCCGTCATGACCGACAGCATTTCCTCATCACCTGGGGAGCGGCCGACCGCCATTCTCTTCGTCTGTCTCGGCAACATCTGCCGCTCGCCGCTGGCCGAGGGCATCTTCCGCGCCGTGGCCGCCGAACACGGGCTCGCGCAAACCCTCCACCTCGATTCGGCAGGCGTGGGCGCATGGCACATCGGCGCACCGCCCGACCCGCGCGCGATCGCCACCGCACACCGTTTCGGCCTCGACATAACCGGCCAGCGGGCGAGGCGGGTGAGCCCGGAGGATCTCCTGCGTTTTGACCTGGTGTTCGGAATGGATCGCTCCAACGTCGCCGCACTGAAGAAGCTGGCGCCGGCGAAGGCCAGCGCGCGCATTCATCTTTTCCTGGACTATGCGCTCGGCAGACCGGACGACGTACCCGACCCCTATTACGGCGCGGACGACGGCTTCGCCGCGGTCTACCGCACGCTCCACGAAGCGTCTGAAGCGCTTGCCGCGAGGCTTTCCGAGCGCGCCGGCTCGGCCCGCAGCAAGGGCCAGGCTTCCTCGATGATATAGGGCCCGCCGCCGATCGATTCGCGCGAGGACATCAGGACGAACCGCCCCACCCGGAAGGGCGCGGCGGCGAAGTTGCCGCGCGCGGAAAGATAGGCCGCGACATCGCGCGGGCTGGCGTTCTTCAGCCGCGCCAGCGTCACGTGCGGGGTGAACTTGCGTGGGTCCGGCGGCAGACCGACGCGGCGGCAGATGCGCTCGATCTCGGCCTGGAGGGCATAGAGATCCGGTGAGGCCGCAACACCCGCCCACACCGCGTGCGGCTTCTTCTGACCGAACGCGCCGACCCCTGAGAGCGTGAGCGAGAAGGAGGGCCGGCGCACCCGGTCCAGCGCATTGGCGACCTCGTCGGCCACGTGGCCTTCGACATCACCGATGAAACGCAGGGTAAGATGGTAGTTTTCGACATCGCCCCACCGGGCTCCCGGGAGGCCGCCGCGCAGAAGCGAAAGCGACAAAGCCGCATCGCGCGGAATCTCGAGGGCGGTGAACAGTCGCGGCATGGCAACCTCCTCGAATCTCGATATGTCTTGGTTAGCGAATCATCGATCGGGCACAGGAGCAAGCGCTTTCTGGCACCTGCTCCTCAAGCACCGGATTTTTCCTCCGCGATGATTCGCTCGACCGCGGGCAGGGCATTTTCCACCATCACGTCCACGCCCTCGGCATTGGGATGCATGCCATCCTCGAGCAGCAGCGCGCGGTTGGCCGCCACGCCCTCGAGGAAAAACGGCACCAGCGGCAGCTCATGTTCCCGCGCCAGTCGCGGATAGATGGCGTCGAACGCCTCCTGATAGTCCGGCCCCAGATTGGGCGCGGCATACATGCCCACGAGCAGTACCGCCATGCCACGCTCCTGCAGCCGGACGATCATCGTCTCCAGGTTGTGTTTTGTGCTTTCCGGCGAAAGCCCGCGCAGCATGTCGTTTGCGCCGAGCCCGAGGATCACAAGGTCGGTCTCCTCCGGCACCGACCAGTCGAGCCGGGAAAGCCCGCCGCTGGTCGTATCTCCCGAAACCCCGGCATTGGCGACGGTCACGTCGTGGCCGCGCGCCCGAAGCGCGGCTTCGAGCTTCTCCGGAAAGCTCTCGCCGGGAGCAAGCTGGTAGCCGGCCATCAGGCTGTCGCCGAATCCGACGATGCGGAAGGGCTCCGCCGCCGCGGGCGCGGCAATGCAAAGGAAAAGCGCCAGAACCGGCACCGATGACATTTTCGTGAGCGACGCGAGGGCACTGAAAATCTTGCCCAGAGCTTTGAATGCCATGAAACTCGACCCATATCTGCCGGACCACGCCCGGTTTATTCCTCATATAGGACGCTCCACCCGTGCCCAAACCCGTCATCGAACTCGACAACGTTTCCCTGCGGCTCGGTGAGGGCGCCTCCTCCGTGCATGTGCTCAAGGGCGTCAGCCTGACCGTGGAAGATGGCCAATCCACGGCGGTGGTCGGCCCATCCGGCTCCGGCAAGTCGACGCTGCTCATGGTGATCGCCGGGCTGGAGAAGGTCGATAGCGGCACCGTGCGCGTGGCCGGGCAGGCGCTCAACGGGCTGAGCGAGGACCAGGTGGCGGCCTTTCGCGGGCGCACCATCGGCATCGTCTTTCAGTCATTTCACCTGATCCCCAACATGACGGCGCTGGAAAACGTCGCGGTGCCGCTGGAACTTGCCGGCCACCGCGACCCGTTCGGGCTGGCCGAGCGCGAGCTTGCGGCGGTCGGGCTCAAAGAGCGCCTCACCCACTATCCCGGAGAGCTTTCCGGCGGCCAGCAGCAGCGCGTGGCGATCGCCCGCGCCCTCGCGCCCGAGCCCGCCATCATGATCGCCGACG
>NZ_JBHSUM010000216.1:0-5464 GCF_042660605.1 Nitratireductor sp. GCM10026969 | reverse complement strand
CGGCACCCGCGCACTCGGCCAGCGCCTCGTCGGGGTCGCGGTGGCGCAGCTGGCGCGTGAGATTGGTGAGCCGCGTGCCGAAGACGAAGCTGTGCACGCGGCGGCGCTTTTCCGTCAGGGCATGCAGGAAGTGGAGAAAGACGCGCGTGTACTGGCTCATCGAACCGGAGATATCCGACAGGACGACAAGGGGCGGATGCACCCGGCGGGGCGAGCGGTAGCGCGGCAATACGAGGTCGCCGCCGGTGCGCAGCCCGAAACGCATCATGGCGCGCGGGTCGACGCGGCTGCCGCGGGTATCGGGCCGGAAGCGGCGCGTGACGACGAGATCGTGCGGCAGGACCAATGAGGAGATCGCCTGGCGCGCCGCCACCAGTTCCTCCGCCGTCATCTGCGCGAAATCCTTGTCGCGCAGCACCTCCTGGCGCGAAAGTGTCAGGCGCGCATCGATCTCAATCTCCTCCTTCTCCTCCCGAGCCTGGCGACCTTCATTCAGGAACGCCTCGCCGGCACGCGTCTCACCGGCGCGCGGGCGCTCTTTCTCGGCACGCGCGGGCGCCACGGGCGAAAGCATGGCCAGCATCTTCTCGATCAGCTCGCGCGAGCGCCAGAAGAGACGAAAGGCCTCGTCGAAGACGGCGTGGTCCTCATGGCGCTTCACGAGGACGGCATGCAGGGTCCAGTAAAAATCTTCACGGGTGCCGATGCCAGCCGCCAGGACGGCCTCCACCGCGTCGGCGACCGCGCCCGGCCCGACCCTGAGCCCCGCCTTGCGCAGCGTACGGGCGAAATAGACGATGTTGTCGGCGATCCGGCCCTCCGGGTCGGCGCTGTCACGATTGTCGTCCGCTCGCACATCCGCCATGGTCTCAATCCGCCGTCGACAGCTCCGCCTTGACCTCCTCGAGGATCCTGGCGCCCTCGCCCTCCTGCAGGCGGGCGATGTCGTCCTGGTATTTCAGGAGCACGCCCAGCGTGTCGGAGACGGTCTCGGGGTCGAGGGCGATCTTGTCGAGCTCGGTGAGCGCGCTCGCCCAGTCGATGGACTCGGCCACGCCCGGAACCTTGAAGAGGTCGATCTCGCGCAGCTTCTGAATGTAGCTCACCACCTCGCGCGAAAGCCGCTGGTTGGCCTCGGGCACCCTGCGGCGCACGATTTCCAGCTCGCGCTCGGCATCGGGATAGTCCACCCAATGATAGAGGCAGCGCCTTTTAAGCGCGTCGTGGATTTCGCGGGTGCGATTGGTGGTGATGATGACGATCGGCGGCTCGGCGGCGCGGATGGTGCCGAGTTCGGGCACGCTCACCTGATAGTCGGACAGGATCTCCAGAAGGAAAGCCTCGAAGGCCTCGTCCGTGCGGTCGAGCTCGTCGATCAGGAACACCGGCGCGGCCCCCGCCTCGCCGGTGAGCGCCTCCATGACCGGCCGGCGGATAAGATGGCGCTCGGAGAAGACGTTGCGCTCCATCGCCTCGCGGTCGTCGACGCCGGCAGCCTCCTCCATGCGGATCTCGATCATCTGGGCTGCATAGTTCCACTCATAGACCGCCGAGGAGACATCCAGCCCCTCATAGCATTGCAGCCGGATCAGCCGGCGGCCGAGCGCGCTTGCCAGCACCTTGGCGATCTCGGTCTTGCCGACGCCGGCCTCTCCTTCCAGGAACAGCGGCCGCTTCATCTTCAGGCTCAAAAACAGGACCGTCGCCAACGATCGGTCGGCCACGTAGTCCGCTTCGGCCAGAAGCTCGAGCGTCTCGTCGATGGTTTGCGGAGCGTTGCGCGGGGTGCGTGCAGACATGAACTCTCCGAAAAAGGCTCGCTATAGAACGCGGTAGCCGCGATCATGGTAGAGGAGCGGCGGCAGGTTAGCGCCCACGCGCAGCCCTGTCACCTTGCCAAAATAAATACGGTGGGTGGCGAGGTCCTTGGTGTCGATCACCCGGCAATCGAAGGCGGCGATTGCACCGACAAGCACCGGCGCGCCGCTCGACAGCATCTCCCAATCGCCGAGCGCGAAACGCTCCTCCGGCGGCAGTCCGGTGAGACCCGAAAAGGCATCGGCGAGCGGCTGCTGCTCCGAGGAGAGCGTGTTCAGGGCGAACACGCCGTTCTGGAGGAAAGCATCGTTGTTCGGGTTTTCGCGGTTGAGACAGACCAGCACCGTCGGCGGGTTGTCGGAGACCGAACAGGCGGCGATGGCCGTCACGCCGCGTCTTCCCGCCCTGCCATCCGTTGTGACCACATGCACAGCACCGGCAAAGCGGGCCATCGCGTCTCGGTAGTCCTGCGGTGCTATGTCGTTGGTCTTCAGCACAAACAATTCCTGTCGCCCCGTTACAGATAGGTTTCGGCCCCTCTGTTACAAGCGGGCCGGCCGGCGGCGCCTCATTAGCGTGTTGCGCCCGCTGCCGCCACCATTTACCAGTGCCGGGACGGAAATCCATGGTTCAGTTGAGGATTTTGATCCTGTTGCGCATGCGCTTCGCCATCGCCGCCCTGCCCGTTCTGGTGCTTGTGGGCCTCGTTCCCGCCCGGGCGCAGGATTTCACCATCGGCCTCGCCGCCCCCTTGAGCGGCGATTTCGCGGAACTGGGCACGCAGTGGGCCGAGGGCGCACGCACGGCAGCGCAGGGCGACGAGGCCGTGCAACTGGTGGAGGCCGATGACCAGTGCACCCCCGAGGGCGGCGCGGAAGCGGCGCGACAACTGGTCGAGGCCGGTGTCGAAATCGTCATCGGCTTTCTTTGCACGACCGCCGTCGAGGCGGCGATGCCGATCTTGAAGGAGGCGAAGATTCCGGTGGTGACGCCGGTGCGCACCGGCGGTCTGACCGATCATAAGGAGCGTACCGGTTGGCCCGTCTACCGACTCGGCCCGCGCGACGACGCCGAACGGGAAGCGGTGGCGACGATCCTCACGCGGCGCTGGCGCGACGAACTGTTCGCCATCGTCGACGACGGCACGATCTACGGCCGCGAGCTGGCGGAGAATTTTCGTGCGGAGGCCGAGCTTGCCGGCCTGCAGCCGGTCTTCATCGACACATTCCGCCCCCAGATGGACAACCAGATCGGCCTCGTCGGCCGGCTCAGACGCGCCGGCGCGACCCATGTCTTCGTGGGCGGCGACCGGGCCGACATCGCGATCATGGCGCGCGATGCGGTGAATCTCGACTACGATGTGGTCCTCGCCGGCGGCGAGGCCCTGCGGGCGGAAGACGGCGAGGTGCCGCTTACCGAGGGCGTTCTGATGGTGGGCCTGCCGCGCTGGGAGGTCTTCGCCTCACCCGAGGTGCTGGAGGCCCTGCGGGAGGCCGGCATCGAACCGGAAGGCTATGTCATTCCCGGCCATGCGGCGCTCGAGCTTGCCACCGGGGCGGCGCGGGTGGCGGCTGCCGATGAAGTGCCCGTGATGGAGGTTCTGGAAAACTTCGCGTTCGACACGGCGCTCGGCGTGGTGCGCTTTAACGAAAAGGGCGACCTGGCACGCAGCCCTTACGGTCTTTTTCGTTATGATGGCGAGAGATTCGTGGAGGTCGAATAGTGGCGTTCAAGGCCGGACCGAGGAACCTGATCACCGACGTCGAAGGGCTGCGTGTGGGCAACAACGGCGACGCACGGTTGAAATCGGGCGTAACCGCAGTCGTCTGCGACATGCCTGCGGTGGCCGGGGTGCAGGTGCTCGGCGGCGCGCCCGGCACGCGCGAGACCGATCTTCTCGCCCCGCACAATCTGGTCGAAGGGGTGGACGCGGTGGTCCTGTCGGGCGGCTCCGCCTTCGGGCTGGACGCGGCTTCCGGCGCGCAGGCGGCGCTGCGCGAGATGGGCCGGGGCTTTGCCGTCGCGGGCCACCGCGTGCCCATCGTGCCGGCGGCTATCCTGTTCGACCTCGCTAACGGCGGCGACAAGGATTGGGGGCGCTTCCCGCCCTATCGCGAGCTCGGCTACACGGCGACCGAGACGGCGCAGGCGGATTTCGCGCTCGGCTCGCATGGCGCCGGAACCGGCGCCATGACGGCAGGGCTCAAGGGCGGGCTGGGCTCGGCCTCCTGCATCCTTGAAAACGGTGTGACGGTGGGCGCGCTGGTGGCGGTCAACGCGGTCGGCTCCGTCACCGTCGGCGACACCGCCCATTTCTGGGCCGCCCCCTTCGAGATCGGCGCGGAGTTCGGCGGCCTTGGCCTGCCCTCTCCGCTCCCGGAGGATGCCCGCAAGGTCACGACCAAATTCACCGCGCCGTCTCCCGGCACAAATACGACGATCGGCGTAATCGCCACCGATGCGAAGCTCACCAAGGCCGCGGCCAAGCGGCTGGCGATCGCCGCTCATGACGGGATCGCCCGCGCCATCTGGCCTGCTCACACGCCGCTTGACGGAGATCTGGTCTTCGCCCTCGCCACCGGCCACAGAGACGTGGAGCCCGATCCGGTCTCCATCGTCGAATTGCACGCCGCGGCGGCGGCGGTCATGAGTCGGGCCGTCGCGCGCGGAGTGTTCCTTGCCGAGGCGGCGGCGGACGACCCGGTGCCGGTCTGGTCGCAACGCCGGGGGTGACCGCGACTGCGCCGTTCGCACACCCCGGAGAGTCACGGTATAAGCCGATGAGCAACAGAAGGAAGCTCGCCATGTCCATCCCGCGCCTTACCGCGATCCTCGCCGCCTTCCTGTGCGTCCTATCCGTCGCCCATGCGGGCGACACGGCGAAGGTGGACATTCTCGGCTTCAGCCCCGACGGCGGTATCTTCGCCTTCGAGGAGTACGGCGTTCAGGACGGCTCCGGCTTTCCCTATGCCAACCGCTACTACATCGATACCGCAACCGACACCTTCCTTCCCGGCACACCGGTGCGCGTGCGCCTCGACGATGAGCAGGCCACCGTTGCGGACGCACGCGCGGAGGCCAAAAACCAGGGCCAGGACGTCGTTTCCGACGATGTCTTGAAGGAAAATGCCGGCTTTACCGCTGGCTGGAATGCGGTCACGGAGCTTTCGACCGATCCGCACCGCATGCTTGTCAACCCGCGCCCCATCTTCCCGCCGTTCGACGACCCGCTCGAATTCCGCTTGGAGGAACTGGCCGTCGAATACCCCGAAACCTGCCGGGATCTGGGTGAGCGGATCTTCGGCTTTCGCCTGCTGCGCGTGGGGACCTCGGCGGGCGAAGAGACCACGCTCGTCCACGAGGACGAAAGCGTGCCCGAAAGCCGCGGCTGCCCGCTCGGCTACCGGCTTGCCGGCGTCCAGACTTATTATCCGCAGGAGGCGCAGCCCGCCTTCGCCGTGCTCATCGCCGTTCGCCGGTATGGCTTCGAGGGACCGGACCACCGCTTCATTGCCGTGACGGGGCGGCAATAGGCTTGCGCCAATCCACCTCCCCGGCGGCCGCGAACGGCCGCACCCGGCCCTTGCGCCTGGCGTTTCTCGGCGCGCTTTTCTGGAGCGCGGCCGCCGGCGCGAGCGCCCTTCTC